>CAKQVC010000036.1 GCA_934277655.1 uncultured Clostridia bacterium | reverse complement strand
TGATGATGCGGATGTTCGCTGCGTTATCCTGACCGGTGAAGGCAGAGCTTTCGTTGCAGGTGCAGACATTGCACAGATGAGTACACTGAATGCGATTGAAGGAAAGAAATTCGCAGCTTACGGTCATAAGGTCATGAACTACATAGAAAAAATTGAAACACCTGTCATCGCTGCAGTCAATGGTTTTGCACTGGGTGGAGGCTGTGAACTTTCCATGGCCTGTGATTTCAGAATTGCTTCTTCCAAGGCTGTATTTGGTCAGCCGGAAGTTGGTCTTGGCATTACTCCTGGATTCGGTGGTACACAAAGACTTGCAAAACTCGTTGGTACAGGAATGGCATCCTATCTGATTCTCTCCGCACAGAACATCAAGGCGAACGAGGCTCTTCGCATCGGACTAGTAGAAAAAGTAGTTGAACCGGAGGAATTAATGCCAGAATGTGAAAAAATCGCAGCTAAGATTGCATCAAACGCACCGATTGCTGTCGGTCAGTCCAAGACACTCATAAACAAAGGTTATCATCTCGATCTGTTCAGCGGATGTGCGCTGGAAGCAGAAGGCTTCGGCGTATGCTTCGGAACAGAGGATCAGAAAGAAGGCATGAAAGCGTTCCTTGAAAAACGCCCTGCTGATTTTAAAAATAAGTAAGCTCATTTTCCAATGGCATGAAGTTAAACTGGCATTGGATCATTGTCTTGCCTCTTTCTTTTTTAAATGTGAAACCACTCCGCAAGGTTATGCTGTCAGGTACTTCTTGACATGCCCTCTGGAGTGGCTTCGTTTTATATTAGAGCAAATTCTCATCATTAAACAGCCGAGCAGTCTAAACGGATTTACAATGCTTATTTCCTGCCCTCTTACTGTCTTTCACAAATATCTCTTGCAACAAAAACGCCGCTGGCTGATGCATGGGACAGTGAGTGGGTTACCCCGCTTCCATCTCCGATAAAGTACAGTCCGTCATATCTTGATTCCAGATGTTCGTCCAGTTCTACTTCCATATTGTAGAATTTTACTTCCACACCATAAAGGAGTGTATCATCATTAGCGGTTCCCGGAGCAATTTTATCCAGTGCATAGATCATTTCGATAATGCCGTCAAGAATACGCTTTGGAAGTACCAGACTCAGGTCTCCCGGCGTTGCAGATAATGTTGGAGTCACGAAGCCTCTGCGGATTCTCTTCTCTGTACTTCTGCGACCCCTTTCCAGGTCTCCGAAACGTTGCACGATAACACCGCCTCCAAGCATGTTGGAAAGTCTTGCAATACTTTCGCCGTAGCCATTGCTGTCTTTGAACGGTTCTGAAAAGTGTTTGGAAACCAATAGTGCAAAGTTCGTATTTTCCGTATGCTTTTCTTTATCTTCGTAACTGTGGCCGTTTACTGTCATAATTCCGTTGGTGTTTTCTGTTACCACGATCCCATTCGGATTCATACAGAACGTGCGGACACTGTCTTCAAACTGTTTGGTATGATATACGATCTTGCTTTCGTAAAGTTCGTCGGTCAAATGGGAAAAGATATCTGCCGGAAGTTCCACTCTGACACCTAAATCCACGCGGTTGGATTTTGTGTTGATGTCAAGGTCTTTGCACACATGCTCGATCCATTTGCTTCCGCTTCTTCCAACCGATACAATGCACTTTTCGCATTCATAAGAAGCATCTGCACAGAAAACACGGTATCCTCCGTCTGCTGTCTGTTCAAGAGATTTTACCGGCGTATCGAAATAGAAATCCACCTGTGGCTTTAACTGGTTATACAAGGTTTCCAGCACAACGTAGTTCAAGTCCGTTCCTAAATGTCTTACGGATGCATCCAGGAGTTTCAGGTTGTTCTGCATGCAGATTTTCTTGTATTTCGTATCAGTTGTCGAAAAGATCCTGGAGCCTTTGCCACCATGTGTCATATTGATATGATCCACATAACGCATCAGTTCCATAGCTTCATCTTTCCCGATATATTCGAATAATGTACCGCCGAAGTCATTGGTAATATTATATTTTCCATCGGAAAACGCACCAGCTCCACCAAATCCGCTCATAATCGAACAGCTTTTGCAGTTCACACAGCTTTTAATCTTTTTTCCATCGATCGGACATTTTCTCTTGTCCAGGGCATGACCTGACTCGAATACCCCGACTTTTAACTCCGGTTTCAGTTTCATCAGTTCATAAGCTGCAAAAATGCCCCCCGGTCCTGCACCGACAATAATAATATCATAATTTTTCATCTCATTTGACCTCCTATATAGTCCAGTCTTTTTTTTGAAACTTTCAGATCTGTACATTTTCGTTTCTTTTTCTTATTCTATCCGATCAGTCTGCTTCTTCAGCCATTGGCGTTCTTCCTCGCTTAAATAGTCTTTTAGCATATTGTAAACTCTTTTATGATACGCATTGAGGAACGTCTTTTCTTCATCCGTCAGTCTGTCTGGAAGAATTGCTTCCCGGTCAAACGGACAGAGGGTAAGAACCTCAAAAACACGCTTCCCATCCTCTCGGTTCACGCAAAGGATCTCATTTTCCAGACGGATCCCATACTTGCCTTCCAGATATACTCCCGGTTCATCGCTGGTAATCATGCCCGGCTCAATCCTGGATATATGGTTACGCTTGCTTATCGTATTCGGTCCTTCATGAACACTGAGGATGTGACCGACACCATGGCCGGTTCCATGATTATAGTCAAGACCTCTTTCCTGAATCGGTCTGCGGGCGATTTTATCCAGCTCATATGCATTTGTATTGCTGTCAAAAACGCTCATTGCAAGATCCAGATTTCCTTTCAGCACAGCCGTGTAATTTTCTTTCATGTCATCAGTAATGAAGCCAAGAACAACCGTCCTGGTAATATCTGTTGTTCCATCCAGATACTGCCCTCCGGAATCTACCAGATAAAAGCCTTCCGGTTTCAGCAAGGCATCACTCTCTTTCGTCACGCTGTAGTGTACAATGGCTCCATTAGGACCATAACCGGAAATCGTTTCAAAGCTTGGCATGATAAAGTCATCCTGCAAAGCTCTGCATGCTTCAAGATGATCAGATGCTCCCAGTTCTGTAATCGTTTTTGACGACACATTTTGCTTGAGCCAGTATAAAAACTGAACCATAGCAACACCATCTTTTCGATGTGCGTTCCGTGTACACTGAATTTCTGTCGGATTCTTAACAGCTTTCCAAAGTCCACATGGACCGGGCTCATCTATCAAAGTGACCTGGTCTCCAAGGCACTTTATGATCGCATAGTTGACACTTGTGCAATCTGCCACGATATTTCCTTGAAGCTTCGGCAGCTGTTCCATAAAGGAATCATATGAACAGATGTGAAGGAAGCAGTTCATTTCTTCCTGCGTTTCTTTCGGCACGAGCAACTCAGCATCTAAATCGCTGCGTACATAAAGACTGACATCATATGCTGTGATAATAGTATAAGCATAAAATACCGGCGTATATGCAATATCAGATCCTCTCAGATTAAAAAGCCACGCAATTTCTTCTAGTCGGGTCATAATATGACAGTCAATTCCTTTTTCATTCATCCACAAGCGAAGTCTGTCTATTTTTTTTGCTGTACTTTCTCCTGTGCTTGTAATTGGAAGAGGATAAATCGGCGAAGGTACCAGTTGTGGTCTTTCCTTCCATACCTCATCTGTCAGATCCATATCCCAGAGAAATCTCCCATGTCTGGAGGTAAGAAGATCTTCCAATCTCTGTCCTTCCCTGCCATTTAAAACTCTACCATCAGCACCAAGTGAGTTTCCGTCTTTTATATTCTCCTCAAGAAAAGAAAATAAATCAGGTACATCATCTTCGAACATTTTCATCAATGTAATGCCGGAATTTTTCAGTTCCTGCTCAGCCTGCAAGAAATATCTTCCATCTGTCCAAAGCCAGGCGTCCTCTTTGCCTATTAACAGTGTTCCTTCCGACCCTGTAAATCCGGATAAATATTCCCTGCATTTAAAATAGTCGTTCACATATTCCGATCCGTGAAAATCTGTTGTCAGCACCAAATACCAGGATAGCTTTCGCTCCTGCATTTTTTCCCTGATCTTTACCAACTGATCCCTCATTGTCTTACCTCTTAATAAATTGCAGCACGCGTATTCTGCCTTATATTTTATGATTACAGCAAAAAAACAGGGGCGACAATCTGCCACCCCTGCAAGTTTTTCAGATTACAGTAATCCACCAATGCTTACGAATAAAGGTGCGAATACTACTGCAACGATAGTCATTAATTTGATCAAGATATTGATAGATGGGCCGGAAGTATCCTTGAACGGGTCACCTACAGTATCGCCAACAACTGCTGCTTTATGAGGTTCTGAACCTTTACCGCCGAAGTGACCTTCTTCGATGTACTTCTTAGCATTATCCCATGCACCGCCTGCATTTGCCATCATAATAGCAAGTAATACGCCGGAGGATAATGCACCGCCAAGCATTCCGCCAAGAGCTGCAGGTCCTAAGATGATCCCTACTGCAAGTGGAGCAACGATAGCCATGATACCAGGAATGATCATTTCGTGCAGAGCTGCCTTTGTAGAAATATCTACACAGTTAGCGTAGTCAGGCTTGGAAGTTCCTGACATGATGCCCTTATCTTCTCTGAACTGTCTTCTAACTTCTTCGATCATCTGGTTAGCAGCTTTCCCTACAGAGTTCATAGTCATAGCGGAGAATAAGAACGGAAGCATAGCACCGATGAATAATCCGATGATTACGATTGGATCAAGTAAGCTGATAACATCAAGCTTTGTAACTGCTGCATAGGATGCGAATAATGCAAGAGCAGTCAGTGCTGCAGAACCGATAGCGAAACCTTTACCGATTGCTGCTGTTGTATTACCTACAGCGTCTAATTTGTCTGTAATTTCTCTTACTTCGTGTGGTAATTCAGACATTTCTGCGATACCACCTGCATTGTCAGATACAGGACCATAAGCATCAACTGCAACAGTCATACCTGTAGTGGACAGCATACCTACTGCTGCCAGAGCGATTCCGTATAATCCGGCAAACTGATAAGCTACGAATACACCAACACAGATAAACAGAATTGGCCATAATGTGGACATCATTCCAACACCTAAACCACTGATAATAGTAGTAGCTGCACCTGTTTGGGACTGTTCAGCAATTTTCTGAACGGATTTATAGTCACCGGAAGTATAGATTTCTGTAACCTTACCAATAGCAATACCAACGATCAGACCAGCAATGATAGCTGCTGCATATGTGTAGTCGCCCAGCATCTGCTTGGACAGAACTACGGTAGCAATAATTACGATAATGCCGCTTACATAAGTACCCATGTTAAGAGCTGCTGCCGGGTTTCCACCGTCTTTGCCTCTTACGATCATGATACCGATGATAGAAGCAAGAATACCGATTGCAGAAATGATCATAGGGAATACCGCTGCTGTAGTTTCTGTAAATGTAGCTGTTTCAGGTGCAGTGCTTACTGCAACGGAAGCCAGTGTGACTGCAGAAATGATAGAACCTACATAAGATTCGAAAAGGTCGGAACCCATACCAGCAACGTCACCTACATTGTCGCCTACGTTATCAGCGATAACTGCCGGATTACGAGGGTCATCTTCCGGGATACCTGCTTCAACCTTACCTACAAGGTCTGCACCAACGTCAGCAGCCTTGGTGTAAATACCACCGCCTACTCTTCCGAATAAAGCCATAGAAGAAGCACCAAGTCCGAAACCTGTAATACATTCTGTTACAGTTGCGAGATCCAGTACACATACAGTAATGCCAAGTCCTAACAGACCAAGCCCGGATACGCAAAGACCCATAACTGCACCAGATCTGAACGCAATTTTCAGTGCTTTGTTCATTCCGGATTCTCTTGCAGCGTTTGCTGTTCTTACGTTACCAAGAGTAGCTACCTTCATTCCAAAGAAGCCTGCAAGAACAGATAATAAAGCTCCGCAGATGTACAGGACTGCTGTTGTCCAGTTAATGCAGAAGCCAATCAGCAAGAAGAGAACTACAATTACAATTGCCATTGTCTTATATTCTCTTCTCAGGAAAGCCATCGCACCTTCTCTGATGTATCCGGCAATTTCCTTCATTCTGTCTGTACCTTCGTCAGCTTTACCGATCCATGCTGCCAGGCAGAAAGCCACAACAAGACCGATCACAGCTGCGATTACAGCAAAAATCTGTGTCATGATATAATACCTCCCATTTCCGACAAGAAGAGGCACTGTAATAACTGTACCTCTTGCTAAATCGAAATATAATAAAAATAATTAAAAACGATGTCATTGTCCATCGCTCTATTCAAACATAATTCGATCATTATTCGAATAAAGTGATGATTGCAAGTGAAAGCAGAATGAAGAGAACTGCACCGACAATTGTTACTTTTTCCAGCAGTGCTTCATATCCTTTGCTTTTTTTCTTACCAAATAACTGTTCTGCACCGCCTGCAATTGATCCGGATAATCCTGCGCTGTTTCCTGACTGAAGCAGAACGCTGGCAATCAAAATAATACTTGCTACGGCGAGTAAGATCATTAAGAAAATTTTCATTTCGTACCTCCTTTCGTACCTCCTTGTTTTTAACTTGTTAATTGTAACATACCCTGTATATAAAAATCAAGTTAAAAGTTTACAATTTCTATAAATTTTAGCGGATCCAGACTGGCACCTCCTACCAAAGCTCCATCAATTTCCTCCATATTCAGGATCTGTGAAGCATTTTCAGGTTTAACACTGCCTCCATACTGAATAATAATCTGATCCGCAGTTTCTTCATCGTAAAGTTCAATCAGTGTTTCACGGATCAGACTGCACATTTCGCCTGCCTGCTCCGGTGTTGCCGTCTTTCCTGTTCCGATCGCCCAGATTGGTTCATATGCAACTACGATCTTTGCAGCATCTTCTCTTCGAATTTCTTTGAAATCTTCTTTGATCTGGCTACTTACAACAATAACTGCTTTTTTCGCTTCGCGCTGCTGCAAATCCTCGCCAACACATAAAATCGGAACGATCTTCGTTTCAAGCAGAGCCTTTAACTTTCGGTTAACGCTTTCATCTGTTTCGCCGAAATACTGTCTTCGCTCAGAATGACCTACAATACAGTAATCAACACCGATTTCCTCCAACATAGGAACTGATACCTCTCCTGTAAAAGCTCCTTCTTTTTCGAAATGCACATTTTGCGCTCCCACACCGATTCCTGTACCCCCGAAAGCTTCCACCAGTGCCGCAAGCTGAGGGAACGGCGCACAGATAGCAGCTTTCACGTCTGTGTCATGATATAATTTTTTAAATTCTGCTGCGAAAGCCTTCGCTTCCGCAACAGTTTTATACATTTTCCAATTTCCCGCAATAAACGGATATCGCATAATTTTACCTACTTTTCTTTCGATTCTGCTACTGAATAAAAGTTGTCAGATATTTTAATGTCCGGATCAACTGGCAAGTATAGCTCATTTCATTATCATACCAGGCTACAATTCTGACTTCATAAATATGAGTTCCACACTGCTGTGCCAGTGTCTGCGTCGCATCAAACAGGGAACCGTAGCTCATGCCGATAATATCAGAGCTTACGAGTTCTTCTTCCGTGTAACCAAAGGATTCACTTGCTGCTGCTTTCATTGCTGCATTGATGCCTTCAACCGAAACGGAATCTGTCATATCTTTCAGCGTTGCATCAAGAATGGTTATAGAGCCGGATGGAACCGGGACTCTCTGTGCAGATCCGATCAGTTTGCCTGCCAGCTCCGGAATTACCAAACCGATTGCCTTAGCTGCACCAGTCGAATTCGGTACAATATTGATTGCTCCCGCTCTGGCTCTTCTCAGGTCTCCTTTTCTATGAGGTCCATCCAGAAGCATCTGATCTCCTGTGTAAGCATGAATCGTTGTCATAAATCCTGTACGAACTTCTCTGTAGTCATTGAGAACCTTTGCCATAGGTGCCAGACAGTTTGTTGTACAGGATGCTCCCGAAACAATGTGATCATTTGCAGTAAGTGTCTCATGATTAACGCCGTATACGATCGTCGGCAGATCATTTCCTGCTGGTGCTGAAATCAGAACTTTTTTCGCTCCAGCATCAATGTGTGCCTGGGACTTTTCTTTAGATGTATAAAAGCCTGTACACTCTAAAACAACATCTACATCATGTTCCTTCCATGGAAGCTTTCTTGCGTCGGCTTCTTTATATACCGGGATCTTTTCTCCGTCAACAGTCAGAGAAGTTTCATCCCAAAGGACTTCATGACCTCTGTATGCCCCTTGAGAACTGTCATATTTTAAAAGATGTGCCAGCATCTTCGAATCCGTCAGGTCATTAATTGCTACAACCTGCATGTTCGGATCGTCAAAGATCTGACGAAATGCCAGTCTGCCTATTCTTCCAAATCCATTAATTGCTACTTTAATCATGATGAAGTCCTCCTTGTCATCCTCTTTTTTGTGTGCAGCCTGAGAGCATAGTGTGCAATCGGCTATTTATCTTGTATAACTGCAATTCCCGGCAATGTTTTACCTTCCAGGAATTCCAGAGATGCACCGCCTCCGGTTGAAATGTGCGTCATCTTATCTTTGAGACCGAATTGTTCACATGCAGCTGCGGAATCTCCACCGCCGATGATCGTTACTGCATCAGATTCTGCCAGAGCTTCTGCAATTGCTCTGGTTCCCTTCGCAAAATTCGGCATCTCGAAAACACCCATCGGTCCATTCCATACCACAGTTGCAGCCTTTGCAATGGCTTCTTCATACAGCTTGATCGTCTTTGGTCCGATATCCATCCCCATATAATCTGCCGGAATCTTATCCTTATCAAATGCTGCAAATTCTGTATCGTTTTTAAATTCTTTAGCGCAGATGGTATCTACCGGGAGCAACATCTTTACTCCGCTTTCTTCTGCTTTTTTCAGAAGCTGAGATGCTAACTGTACGTTATCTTCATCTAAGATGGATGTACCGATTTCCAAGCCTTCAGCCTTAAAGAATGTATAGGACATTCCGCCTCCGATGATCAGAACATCTACTTTTTTTAGAAGATTCTCGATAACAGGGATCTTATCGCCAACCTTGGCACCGCCCATGATTGCAACAAACGGGCGCTTTGGATTTTCGACAGCGCTGCCCAGGAATTTTACTTCTTTTTCAATCAGGAAGCCTGAAACACAAGGCAGATAATCTGCAATTCCTGCTGTAGATGCGTGAGCTCTGTGTGCTGTGCCAAATGCATCATTCACAAAGATGTCACCCAGTGAAGCCAGTTCTTTCGCAAAGCTTGCTTCATTCTTTGTTTCTTCTTTTCTGAATCTGACATTTTCCAGCAGCATGATCTCTCCCTCTGCCAGATTTGCAGCTGCAGTCTCTACAGAATCATCTACAACCTTATCAGATGCCGCAAAAATAACGTTTTTCCCCGTTAATTCGGAAAGTTTCTGAGCTACCGGCTGTAAAGAATATTCCTTTACAGGTTCTCCCTTCGGCCTTCCCATATGAGACATGAGGATGACTTTTGCCCCATGCTCCGTTAAATAATTAATCGTCGGCAGTGCGGACACGATTCTGGTGTCGTCTGTAATTTTTCCGTCCTGCATCGGGACATTAAAATCACATCTGACTAAAACGCGTTTTCCTTTTACTTCAATATCTCTCACTGTTTTTTTCATGATAAATTCCTCCGTAAATCGGCTGGGCCGTTTTATTTTTATTATGTAGGAAATATCCATTTCTATATTTCCGGAATAACGACAAAATCGCATCTGCCGCCGTTGTTTTCTCTTTTTCTTTTCTTTTTTTGCTATACTGAAATATAGCAGCTTTCTTCTTCGGGCTTGCAGTCCGTATTATTTGCAGTCGACTTCGTGCATATGCTTCAACATATTCAGCAGATTACTGGAATAGCCGAATTCGTTGTCATAATATGCAATCAGTTTGAAGAAATGATCATTCAATTCGATAGTTTGTCTGGAGTCAAAGATGGACGTATGAGAGTCTCCGACAAAGTCCCCGGAAACAACTTCATCATCTACATATTCCAGGACACCTTTCAAATAAGTTTCGGATGCCTCTTTAATTTTCTGTCTGAGTTCCGGACCACTGGTTGGTGTATTCAAAACAACGTTCACATCAATCACGGATACATCTGCAGTCGGCACACGATAGGAAATTCCGGTCAGTTTACCCTGCAGAGATGGAATGACAAGACCTACTGCTTTTGCTGCACCTGTCGTAGACGGAATAACGTTTCCGAACACACTTCTTCCGGTTCTCCAGTCTTTTAGGGATTTTGCATCAACTACTTTCTGTTTTGCAGTTGCTGCATGGATCGTAGACATCAAACCTTCCTTAATCCCGTAGTTATCTTCAATAACTTTCATTAAAGGTGCCAGGCAGTTTGTTGTACAGGATGCATTGGAAACGACCTTCATATCTGAATTGTATTTTTCGTGGTTTACGCCATATACAAAAGTCGGTGTGTCCTTATCCTTTGCAGGTGCAGAAATGATGACATGCTTTGCTCCTGCCTCAATGTGATCCATTGCTTTTTCTGTTGTAACGTATGCACCTGTACAGTCGATAACATAATCAACGCCCGCTTCTTTCCACGGAATCTCCAGTGCATCGGAACAGGAATAAACATCTACATGTTTTCCATCTATATATAAACCTGACTGGTCGTAATCCAGACTCTTCGGGAATCTTCCGAAGACTGTATCATACTTCAGCATGTAAACCATGTACTCCAGATCTGCATTTCTAAGGTTAATTGCTCTGATCTCGATTTCCGGCATATCCATTGCCGCACGGATTACTACACGTCCGATTCTACCAAAACCATTAATTCCAACTCTAATCGCCATTTTAATTCTCCTCCTGTCACTCATAATGACAATTTAATATAATTTTATGAAATATCTTTTTGATATTTTTGAAACAATGTTAAACAGATTTTATATTTCCAATGCTATCTTCTAATATCTTCTTCGCTTTGAAGATGACAAGATATTCATGCTTTCTCTGTATTTTGCAACCGTTCTCCTTGAAATTTCAATTCCTTTTTTCCCGAGGATCTCGACCATTTCCTGATCGCTATACGGTTTTTTCGGGTCTTCGCCATCTATGATTTCCTTAATAAAGGATTTAATACTGTTGGAAGACATCCCTTCTCCATCATTTCCCGTAATACCACTGGAAAAGAAGTATTTAATCTCAAAAACACCTCTTGGTGTCTGCATATATTTTCCGTTGATTGAACGGCTTACCGTGGATTCGTGAATATCTAAAGCTTCCGCTACCTGTTTCAAAGTCAACGTCTTCATGTATTTCGTACCCTTATCCAGAAACTCTTTCTGATAATCGACTACTGCCTGTGCAACCTGATAGATCGTCTGTTTCCTCTGTTCTATGCTGCGGATCAGCCATAGTGCGGAATTATATTTATCCGTAAGATATTTAGAAAGTTCCTCATCATTGGGTGCCTGTTTTGCCAGAGATACATAATACGGGCTTACCATCAGGCGCGGAAGTGCACCATCATTGGTAATCACATGATATTCTCCATCAATTTTTTCAACAGTAACATCCGGAACCACATACCTGACATTTTCTCCAGAAGAAAACTGTCTTCCCGGTTTCGGCTCCAGCGTCCGGATCAGATCTGCGATCATCTGCA
>CAKQVC010000035.1 GCA_934277655.1 uncultured Clostridia bacterium | reverse complement strand
TTATTTTTTTCTTATGCTATTTGTCTTATTCCTTCTGCCAGTATATTTTTTGCAGCATTTATATCCCTGTCATGTTCCGCTCCACATTTCGGACATATCCATGTCCGCACCCCCGGCTCCCTTTAGCATATCTTACTCCGTATATACCTTCTTTTCCTTTTCTACTGTATAATATCCAAATTAATCAGTTCTTTTACATATGTCTCATCTTGACTAACCCAGTTATACTTTTCAGCAGTTACATTTGCAGTTTCAGTAGTAAGCCCTTCAATTTCTGTGTGAAGCAATATTATTTCGTTAGCTTTACTTATTTCGGCAGTAATATTCTCATCTGCATCGGTAGTATCAAACGACGGCAGTTTTAGTTCTTTCCATTTCCCTCCCGAAAAGTCCCACACTTTAATATTGTAACTGCTGAGACCCATGTCTATGGTTTCTCCTAAATAGAGTATGTCCTTTCTGTCACTTTGAGTCGGAAGTGCTTTTAACACCACAGATTCTTCCATTAAAAACTGAGCCCCTGTCAGGTCTACTGTATCTAAGTCAAATACCGCTGCCACTGAAAAAGATGGGCCGTAGTTTCCCTTAACTGGTGCAACTGTTGAATAAACAAGTGCTTCATTTTTTTCACTACCGCTAAAGCTTCCAAGAATAATTTCTTGGATTTCAATTTTACTTTCTACAGCTAAATCACTATATTCACTCTGTCCTACAGCACTCCTTATTTCATTCTCCATTTCCGGTATGGTATTTAACCCCAAATCTTCCCGACCATAAAAAATTGCAAAAATGATTGTAAATACAAGCAAACAACACAATATAACTGGGAATCGTCTTCGATTCATTTTTCCTCCCGCTGTTTATTACCATTAGAAGATATCCTATTTAAAATAACTATACCATTCTACAGAACTCTGTGTCACAATCTGAATAATAATATGTCAATATATCTTCACACGCGCTGCCATTTTTTGCTTTTTTTGCTGCTCCCATTTGACACATACCCCAACGATGGCCTCCGGCACCGGATGTAAGATCCGAACAGCTTTTTGCTCTAATATATGGTGCGGAGCTGCCATAAGTTATCGTTCCATTCCCTCCACAACTTGAAAAGTAAAACGGACACATATAATTATACGAACCTGCGGATGGTTCATACATTAGTACCTGGCAAACACCCGTAGAATAGAAGATTAAATCTGCTGCTGCAATTATCTCTGCTGTCGTTTGTACTGGGTCGTAATGTTGACAGTGCGTTTGTGCACAAACATCATACCTCGAGTGTTTTGAAGTCTCGACTTTCTGAAAATATACTGCCAAAGTATTGGCTGCTTCAGCTTGAACACAATAATATTGACGAATCTGTGCTGTACTTAATCCTCTTTCCGCATACCAATCCGCAGAGTAAGCTTCTCCAGCGACAACTCCTCTAACATATTCTTTTCTTGAGACTTCCCTTATAGCACCGTTATAGTAAACTTTTACAGTGCTACTTACTGTCGGAACTGTAGACATTGCTTGGGTATCAATAATATTTGAATTTAAATTTGCCACTTCACTACTGTTTTCACAACGCTCTTGTGACATTTCTATATCTCTATCTTTTTGGATTTGTTCATCTTTACTGAGATAGAATGTGAATATATTTGTACCGCCTGCCACATCAATCTCATAATTAAGATATTCCGCTGTTTCATATCCATCTGCACTTATCACCCAATCATATTTTCCATCTGGCATATTAGGGATTTGAAATCTTCCATTTTCATCAACGTGTATATTACTACCATTTATATGTATTGTTGCATTTGTTATAGGGATGTCATTAGACATATCAAACACCATTCCCACAACATTTACCGTGTTGGAGATATTTTCCGACAGATTCATCATGCTTACGCCTCTATTGGATGCATAATTCGCAAAATTATCATTTAAATCTGCCTCTGTAACCACCTGTTCACCAGCAGTATATGGTTCCTCCATCATTGGGTTTGCTCTTACATTTTCAGCAATACTAACTGTAGAAGACATGGCTACAATCATTAAAATTAACATAAAACTTACGAATTTTTTCATTAGTATCTCCTTTCCTTCAAGCTACATTTCGCAACGCAACTACTATTAGAAACCTCTTTTAATTATTTGTTCAAATCCACACATCCCTTTAAACACTATTTCACTTCCATAAAACCGCCCCCCTTTTTTACACTCTCTAACAACTTATTTTATTTTTTTAAAAAGGTATGTGAAAGAACACGACACAGGTCTCAACTCCTATCTCTGTCTCCAACAATTTTAGAAAACAGCATTCAAGGATTGAATCGGTCCTATGTCGTCAACAATTTTCCCATTTTTATAGCACTTTACTGATGTTACTTCCAAATAATACACCCCACTCACAGATAATTTATGGCTCTTATTAAAAATAAAATTACTTATATAAGGATTTTCATCTACTCGAATATTACGCCATGTCTTAACCTTAGAAGCTGTGCTCCTCTTAATAATAGATGCCGTTATTGTAATGTAATCAATGCCTCCTGCTCTCATCGGCGAAACCGTTATAGTTGAATTTGAAGTACCATCTTCGGAAATGGTAAATGCGACTTTGACATCATTCACCGCATTGTTCAGCGGTGAAATTGTACATGCATATGCGACATTTAAAGAACTAAGGATAAGTGCAATAATCAGTATTACAACTTTTATTTTTTTCATAATACAACAAAACCTCCTATCAAAATCTCTTTAATAAGAATTACTAAGAATTACTTTTTGAATAGAAGGTTTTGTGACCGATTTAATTAAAATTTTTTATTTTTTAAGTTTCTTTTATGAAAGTCAAGCTGCCATTCAGAAACTTAATCAGTTCCTTGCCCATAAGTCTATCCTCGCCTCTCGCATACACTGTCAAAAGATAGTCTCCGGTCAACAGATATAAAGTTGAAATAGAATCTTTTTCATTGTTATAATATTTTCCTTCGCTACCAATCACTGTAACACTTTCGCATACAGTGCTTTCATTATCCACTGAAATCACCGTTCCAGATGGCTGCTGTTCCAATATTAGCGTGGTATCGTTTTTTTCATATACAATCGTTTTATAGGCTCCGCTTGCTTTCGCATAGGTCTGCACATAACCCTCCGGAAGTTCGGTCAATGCGAAATAGTTTTCCCATCCGTCCATACCGGTCGTATCATAGGGGAGCAGTATCGTATTCTGTTCTTTTTCCCAAGAAAAGAACTTCTGTATTTTCAAACGTATCGCATCCGCCGAAACCATAGTAACGCTCCCCAGCACTGTCATGCATACTAAGAAAATCGCTACTCTTTGTAAAACAGAAAGGGTTCCTTTCATTTTTTTGCTGTTTGTTTTGCAACCATTCCCGGCAGACACTTTCTCTATCATTTCCGCATATTTTTCTTCCTGTTCCGAAGACATTAGCAAAGTCCCATCCTCTTTGTCATACTGTTCACTAAGAATATTCATTGCTTTACCAAAATCAGTATTTCCCATAATCATTCTTCACTCTCCCACGAATAACTTGTCTGCCTTCTTTAGACTCCGTTATAATTTGTTTAAAGTGCCTCTTTGCTCTGGAAACACGCTTACGACATGCCTCCTTTGTAATTCCTAACGCTTTCGCAATCTCATCATACGGCAATTCTTCAACTTCTCTTAAATATAGAATGTCTCTCTCTTCGGGTTCAAGCATTCTCAGGCAATGCTCCATTTCCAGACTAAGTTCTTCTTCGCTGGAATTTTTTTCATACAAATTTTCGGCATTCTCTTCGTAGGCAATCCATTCCTCAAAAGATACATTCTTGGCATGAAAATTTCTCCTATTTGATAAAATTGTTCGTGCTGCATTTCTTGCGATGACGCGAATATAGTTTTCCCGGTATTTTCCTTCTTTCTTTAATATCGATTCTAAGTTCCCATTGATCCGGATAAACGATTCTTGGATTGCTTCATCCCATAAATCTATATTCTCATGCAGCACCCGGGTTACTTCATAGTTGATTACATTTCGATACATTATTAAAACTGTTTCAATGTGCATATTCTCACTTGGCCCAATTTTTCAAATACAAAGCACTACCTTACACACTTAAGAATATCCTATATTTAATTGCTCGTCAAGTTGGCAACTATGTGAACTGCCTATTGTATATAGTGGTGAAGAACAATATATGCACAGGTGTAAGCAAAGAATAACCCTTAAGTCAAATTAAAGTGAAGAATCTCATCTGTAAATGCACTACGGCTTCGGTTTACAAAGCTATTTGCTTTTCCAAAAGATGACCATACTGAAGTTTTGCCGATGGCGGTTGGCGGTATCAAAGGGTGGAACAATGATTACTGCCTAAATCCAATCCCGGATGGGTATGAAATATCCTTTCATGATGCTGGAGAAACTTTCAGAGAGATATATTATTCAAAGGATACTGCGGTGATAGGAATTTTTCAATATGACGCAAGCACAGCTACAAAGGTTGATAATGAGTGAATAATCCGGGGTGAAATCCATCACCTGTCCGGCGTATGGAAATCAATATTCCGTTTTTTACGGAATCACGATTCCGGTAAAAAGGGAATCGCATTTTTCCTAAAACCTTATCTTAGGCCCCTTGGGAATGGAACTAAAATAGCTGTCTATAATCTCAAAATAATTGAAGTATCTAAAGACGGATCTATTTCTTGCGGGATAAGAGACACAAATGCAACGAAATATGCTGATGATTTAACATTAGACGGGCGTTACCGTTTCAAAAAACAATCAAAAGGAGATGATTCTTGTCTGGAAACATCTCCTTTTATAATCCCTTCTATTCACTTTCCTGCGTCTTTTCGATCACTATCACATGGACGCCGGCGCCCTTGATGACGGAGCTGATATGGAGTCTGTCCTCCACGGTCTCCAGTCCGACCTGAGAGCGCGGCTCGGTGCTCAGCATTTGGAGCCAGGCCTCGGGCAGAGGAAAGGTCTCCGGGAAGTTCAGATGCGCCATATGAGAAAAGATGTAAACGGTAAACCATCCGTGTCTTGAAACAGTTAATGCCGTCAGGTGTAGTCCCCAACGGCATTGTCGTTACTTTGATTCGCTTGTTTTCTTCTTCCTGCATATTTCCGGCAGTGCTTTTGACCACGGCAGCAGTTCATCAAGAAAATCAAGGCTCGTACCATCCATATGCTTTGGTATTTCGGTTAAAAGATGTTTGAAATACTGGTAGATGTTCAGTTCGTTGGCTTTCGCTGTTTCCACGATGCGATGCAGCATGGCGCTGGCCTGGGCTCCGTGAACAGTATCAATCATCTTCCAGTTTTTCTTTCCAACACAAAACGGCCTGATTGCCCGTTCGGCCAGGTTGTTATCCAGCGGTATTTGAGGATTCCTCAGGAATACCCGCAGGTATTTCTCCTGATTCAGGCAGTACTGTATTCCCTTTGCGGTTTCCGAAGAAGGCGCCACTTTCCCTTCCTTTTCTCTGCACCATTTGAAGAAGGAATCCACAAGCGGTTTTACCAGAAGCCTTCTTCGCTTTTTTCTCTCCGACGGCGGGAGTTTTTCCAGCTGATTATCTGTATGATAGATGGTCTGAATCTGCATCAGCGCCTCCATAGCAACGGTTCCTGCCGCCTGTTTTTCTCCAAGGCTCTTCACAACCTGTGCAAAGGGTCTTCTGGCATGTGTCCAGCAGCCTGCTGCTTCAAACTTTGTATCCTCCCGATCCTCAAGCGTATGATAGACCTGATAGCCGTCACAGACCAGCGTTCCTTCAAAGCCTTTCAGGAACTCTCCCGCAGCATCAGCCTTTCTCGTCTTCTGATACTCATAGACAGCAGCCTGTTTTGCACCGCACATGGTCCCGCTCCGGTATACCCACATGTAGCTTTTATGCATACCCTCACGTCCGTCTCTGATAACAGTTACAGGGGTTTCAACTTTTGATGATTTCCTCTTTCAGTCTGTCGTAAACAAGAGAAATATATCTTTCAGCCACTGTAATAACCCAGTTGGACATGGTCTGTCTGGAAATGTTCACGTCATTTCTGCCGAATTCCTGTTCCTGTCTGTACAGCGGCACTGCATTGGTATACTTGCCGTTAATGATGGCGGAAACAAGAGAAGGTGTGGCAATGCTTGCGTCCAGCATCTCCTTAGGGCGCTCCGCACGAACTATCTTTCCGTTCTTTCCCCTGTAAACTGCAATGTGGTGTTCGTGTACTTCAAATACAGCCGGAATCAGTTCCAGCTTCCTGTAAACTTCATCCGGAAGTCTTCCATATCCTTCGGGAAAACAATCATTCAGTTCTTTCTCTGTCATGGTGTGTTCAATGACTTTCACAGGAAAATCTGACAGATCCTCATCAAGTTTTCCCTTACGTTTACGTCTTTTATGCGCAAGAACGATTACCATATCAATGCCCGGCTCCATTGCTGTCTGCCCTGCTGCCAGACTTTCAGCCTCGTTGAATATTTCAACAAAGAAGTTAAGCTGACTGTCATCGGTCAGGAGCTTCTCACTCTTTTTGGCAAAGGCTCTGGTATTCATCAGTGCAATCTGCTCTGTCAGCTTTTCAATAGCTGCAGTCTGCTGCATGAGCTGATCCTGCATGGAAAGAAGCAGTGTAATCAGCATATCCTTATCAAGATTATTCAGTTGCTGTCTTGTAAATTTTTCTTTTTCCATACTCAGAGCATATGCTCCGGCGGCGGTATCTTTCTGATTGAGGAGTCAATGGCAAAGCCCTGAAGCAGCCTTGTAAACTGCTCATATGTTAGTCCTCTCAAGTCATCTTCTTTCCTGGGCCATTTGAAGGAACCTGCCTCGAGCCTCTTGTACAGAAGCAGGAAACCGTCACCCTCCCATACAAGCGTCTTGATTCGGTCGTTTCGTCTTCCGCAGAACATAAAGAGTGTCCTTGGAGAAAAGGGATTGAGACTGAATTTTTCCTTAACCGTGGCTGCAAGTCCGTCTATTCCGTATCTTAGATCAGTATACCCGCATGCAATGTAAATGTTTTCGAATCCGAACTCAGAGAGCATTGGTAAGTACCTCCAGCGCCATGCGGGCAAGTTCTGCGGGCGTATCCGGTGAAATGATGACTGAAATCTTATCAAGTCTGATATTTACACCTGCCGGGGTATGCTGCGGCGCACTCAGATTCACCTTTGCAAAGGTCGGTTCTGCCCTGAGGCATGTGTTTTCGTGTGAACTTACCGGAACAATATCTCTGCTGCTGTTTTCATCGGGATTCGGTTTTGAATCACCGCCGTATTCTTCTCTTCCATAGACTTTTCTGAGTTTATTAAGTCTGTACCTGAAAGTGTTGATATTTATGCCTGCTGCGCTGCACCATTCCGCCTGTGTCATACCGCTGTCACGAAATGCCTTGTAATCCATTGCCCACTGCCCGTAAAGCTGCTGTAAATTCTGATTTTTCATATTCAGTTCCTCCATAATCCTGCTTAGTAGTGGCTGGTATCGGCCACTACTGACCGATACAGACTAATATCGGCCATTACAGTAATATTACTTTAGAACCGGATTGCTTGAAAGACACGGATGGTTTACCGTTTACGTCTTTTTTATCCCCTCATTACTGAAAGCCAAAAAAATTCAAAATTATAAGCAAAGAAAAGAACCCTGCTCGCTTTGAGTAGGATTCTCGTTGAAATCATTTTGTATTTGTTTTTCTTAAAAGTTACTTGCAGTATAGCAAGCAGCCGCCGTATCACGATCCGAAATACGTTCTACGTAAATCGGGCAGTGTTTCTCTTGCATCAAACAATCTGCCTTCTTCTTTAAATTTTTTCTGCTGCACGGATTGCAGCGTCCACTTCTTCCGCTACACCAATATCATCTTGCAGATTCAAAATTGTTATTACATCTGAGATCCCATTCTGTTCCCTTTTTACGCTATCTGCCCGTACTGAATTCATCTAGCACGAGCGCCTTTTCCAGTTTCTCACCTTTTTGCAATACCAAAAACTGTTCATCCCACTTTCCGGCAAACAGCTTTTTAAGCAAATGCGTGCCGCCCAGTACATAGGATAGCTCTGCCTCAAGCCAGTCGGCATCTTTCTGTACTTCTTCCCGGTATTCCGGTCTTCTGCAGTCGTTCAGCCCGGTATCCATAATGTCGATTCCGCTATAGAGCTGTTTCCAGTCATTGTGATAGCGTTCTTTCGTCTCCGCATCCAGATTCTTTGTCAATCTTTCAAAGATCTCATGAAAGCACTCTCTGCTTGGGTCTTTTTCCCGTACATACAGATGTCCCGCTTTTTTCAGATTGCTGATTGGCGAATCCCCCATCTGAAGCAAGAGAGACACACAGTCGTCAATCTTGGGAATTACCAGTCTGCAGGGGGACTCTACCCCTTCCCACGAACCGCCGCAATATCCCATCGCCACCAGAACTGTGTCCGTCGTTTCCGGCAACTTCTGTAATGCCGTAAGAATATGCTCCTGCATTTCCACCGGGTCGCGATGGTAAACTCGATTCAGATATATAACCGGAAAGTTACTGCTGACCTTCCTTTGCGCTTCTTCAACATAGTCTTTCAATGAACTGCACGCTAAAATAATGGCGCTCATCTTTTTGGTTCCTTTCTTTGTCTGCATTTCTTTTCAAGCCACCAAATCAAGATTCCAGCATAAGGCATCTTTGGATCATCGGCTTCTCGTATTTTCTCTAATTTTCTTTTGCAATACAGGGAAATATCGCCTGCTCCCTGTTTTTTCTTTATATCTTTAAACAATTCCTGCAGTGCTTTTTTACGGTTCTCCGGCAGAGAAATTTTCTCACTGTTCAAGTTTAGTTTTCGATTAAGGTCATCATCAATATCTGGATCAGAGGATCGTATTCTCCCCGCAGAAGTATATGTAATCCCTCTCAGAGTATTCACGTCACAGGGATTCACTTTTAAGAGTTCATTGCCTCTGTGTGCATCGCAAGTCATCCCTCTCTTATCACCACATCCGCGGTTGCCGGAACAAACAGCAAGCATATTTCTGTAATCCAGTCCCTGACCAAGATCTTCTTTGTTATCCGGATTTCTCGGAAGCCAGTGTTCGATCGAAATCGGAGGTATCCCTTGCTTTTCTGGGATTCGCTTCATACAATAAGCGCAAAGATGTCCTTGCTCTTGAAGTAACTTTTTAAGCAAATCCTCTTTGACTTTCTTATCCATTTCCTCATAAGAAGCTCCCTTTTGTTGCCGATACCAAAGCAAACGATCCGGTTCTCTGCCTTTTTTTATCTCAATCATCGTGTTCTCCTTACATTTGCTCTAATTCAAGACGCACACGGCAAGCATTCACTTCCGGATCATTACTTCCGATTTCCTCTTCCAGTTTTTCTATGACATGCTCAGCTTGCTGCCACGCCTCCTCATCAAGCAGGCTGTAAAGTTGGTCAAACAATTGCTTTATGTCATCCGGTCTTTCGGAAACTTCCATAACCTCTCGGAGAATCGTATTCGCATCTTTGCCATAAGTTTCATTCATTGCAGGCATAACCGTATTATGACTCAGCACAACAATAGATTCCTGTTTTGCCGAGTTGATAACCTCAGGTGCGTGCGTACTTACGATAAACTGAACCTTTGGGAAAACTTCCATCAAATCTTTCAGAATACGTTTCTGCCAACTTGGATGTAAATGCAGATCAATTTCATCAATCAGAACGATGCCCTCTGTTTCCGTCAAAACCTTGTCCAAAAGCTGTGGGTTCAGGATTGCCATACGATATGCGATATCTGCGATCAAGCTGATGGTGCACTTATATCCGTCACTAAGCAGCGAAACAGGAATTCTGATATGTTCCTTGTTTTTATCAAAATACAGGATATCAATATCGCTGGTATCCAAGTTAAATTGTACCTGAACATCTGAAACTCCTGCGATAGACGCAAACACTTGTTCCATTGCCATTCTCACCGCTGTGAATTCCGGAATCAATTCTCCTCTTTGGAATTGCTGCATGGTCATCTTTTGAAACCATTTCATCATCAGTTTATCGTTGGCAGCACCATCTAAACTGTCAATGTAGCCGTTGCTTCTACTGTTTTTCTCAAAGATATCGTTCTTTTTTTCTCTGTGTTGATTCCAAAGGCGCCCTGTCCCATAATAGGAAATAATAGGAAGTTTCAGTTCTTTGTCGCCGCTTCTCATTCGACTCTGATAGTTTTCTGCAATCCTCGTCATTTCTTTCGCGGAAGCAAGACCCCCTCTGCCCTTTGCAGAATTTAAGTTTCTGACCCAGGAGATTTCCTGACCATCGATCGTACCCACGGCAGTGATCTCAACCGGAAATTGTGGCTGTACATCCACATTGCTTCCTAAATCAAAACATTTGTAATGTGCATCGCTTTTTTTAATTCCGTAATTCGTCAGTCCATCCATTGCCGAGGTCAAGGTTCCCGCTGCGATGGCGGCAGCTTCCAGAACGGTAGATTTCCCTGCACCGTTATTTCCTACAAGCACGGTAAGCCTATTGTTAAAATTCACTTTCAAATCTGAAAAACATCTGAAATTATGAAGAGTCATTGATTTTAGAAACATATACCCCTCCTCCTATCTTTCTGTCGTTTCCGGTAAGATATCCATGATATCATCTACTGTACAATGAAGCGTTCTGCAAATGCGAACAATGATTTCCATCGAAACCATCTCGTTATGCGAAAGTTTTGCCAAGGTATTCGCACTGATACCTACAGTTTTGGCAAAAACCGTCTTTTTCATTCCTTTGTCGATTAGTAACTTAAATAGCTTGTTATATGATACATCCATGCGTTTTTTACCTACACAATTTCCTTTTCTTCCTGTAATCCGTGATATATCTGATATTTTCTTCTTCTATCTTATCATAAAAGTTCGCGTTGTAAAGAAAAAAATTTGCATTTGCAAACATTTTTCCTTCTTTGTAAGCATAAGTTTCTCCTTAATGCATGTATTCATCTTTGCGCATACTTCATTGCACCGAGCTGTTTCTTCGGTAAATGCAGGTCTCATCATTCAGGAAAGGCTTCATCTGCGGATTGCGGTCGATCAGTTCAAATGACTGTCCCGGCCTCATGAATGGTTTGAGCACTTCCGCAAGTTTCGGGAAGAGGTCGAATTTACTGCCAAAATAGTCAATCACAAAGGTTAAGTGCGGGATCCTTTCGTGATCATTCTGTGCAAGAAGTGCCCACACCGCATTGACGCCAATCTGTCCCTGCAGGAAGCCCCCGGCTGCTGCGATAAGCCCGCTCGGAAGAATGTCGACCTTACGATAAGTTGTGTTTTGCAAATGGTCATGCTTTTCAACGACCTAAAAAAACAGATAAAAAATGTTACTTTTCTATCTGCTTCTTCTCAAAAATATTTACTTTTTTTGCTCGGTTTTCTTTCCGCTTTTCGCCTGTCCCGATTTCGTGGGGGTTCAAATCTCAAAAATCTTAAAAAATCCCGTTTTGCATCCCTAAGTCGGTACGACGATTTACACGCTTTTTTGCTGTCAAAAAACGCTGAAACCCAGTCAACGACTGGGTTTCACGACCATGCATTCTAAATGGTCACTGTACTTGGTGCGGTCGAAGGGATCTGACCGCCTGCTGCACCTTGCTTGCAGGCTGCCTCCTCGGCTCCCGCCCGGTCGCCTTCGGACCATTCGCTATTCGAATGTTCACCGGACATTCGAATTACGCTCATGCCCTCACGGGTTCGAATCCCT
>CAKQVC010000034.1 GCA_934277655.1 uncultured Clostridia bacterium | reverse complement strand
TTTGTAAATGTTTTGACTGAAAAAAACAGGCTGACGTTAATCTCTGTCGCTTCAGACAGCTTTCTTCATGAAAAAATAAGTGCAGATGTCAGAGTTAATTTCTCTCTGCCAGCTACACTTTATATGGTGCTAAATATGACATTAAAAACAGCCTGTTCCAAAGCAGACTGCCTTATAGGTCTTATTTTTGTTATTTCCGCTTGTCATAAGTGCCTTTCCCAAAAGGCGATGGCTTCCCATTAAGTAGTCTGAATCCGATCAGAACATTTAAAACTGCCATAATATAAAAAAACGCTCTCTCCATATAAAACTCCTCTGCATATATATTTTGCGTCCCCCTGACACATAAAAGAACGCACTGGCGGCCTTTGCACACGCATTTTCTATCTAATTATACTATTTTTTATATATTTTTACAAGCTTTTACTTTTCCTTATTCCTGATTCATCGTTTCTTATCGCTTCGGAGATTTCGGGTTAAAGATAAGGGCTGCCAGATAGCCAAATGTGATTGCAACAGCAACCCCTGCGGCAGATGCTTTGACTGGTCCCATGACGGCATCCAGAAAACTTTTCTGCGCGCCTTCCATGGCTCCCTTTGCCAGATTATAACCAAACCCCGGAAGCGGTACGGTAGCTCCGCTGCCTGCCAGTTTCACGATCGGTTCATACCAGCCCAGAGCCTGAAGCACTACCCCACTTACTACAAACAGAACGAGGATCCGAGGAGCCGTCAGTTTTGTTGCATCCATTAAGATCTGACCAATCACACAGATAATTCCTCCAATGAGGAACGCCCATACATAGTCCATTATTCCACCTCCAATGCGATTGCATGTGCAATTCCCGGAATACTTTCCCCTTGAAACGGCGAAACCGTTGAAAGCAGCGCTCCTGTAGACATCAGCAGGATCCTTCTGAGTTTTCCCTGTTCCATCTCATGCAGAAAACCGCCGGTCAGCACCGCAGCTGAACACCCACAGCCGCTGCCGCCGCCATGAACATCCTGCTGCCGATCAAACAGCATCGTTCCGCAGTCATCATAATAAGTGTAAACATTCTGGCTGCCCAGACCTGCATCCACCAAAAGATCCCGCATAATGTCTCTGCCGATAAATCCCAGATCTCCGGTTACGACTAAATCATAATAGTCAAGATTTCTCCCTGTGTCCTGCAAATGATTAAGCAAGGTATCTACGGCCGCCGGAGCCATCGCCGATCCCATCTGATTCACATCTTTTACGCCGGCATCAATAACCCTGCCGATCGTTGCTGTATGTGCCCGGATACGTCTGCCACAGCTTCTGCCGGGCTTTGAAGACAGAACCACTGCCCCCGCAGCGGTTGCCGTCCACTGTGCGGAAGGTGGTCTCTGATTTCCATGTTCTACCGGCATCCGGAACTGCCTTTCTGCTGTACAGAAATGACTGGACGCACCTGCCAGAACGGAATTAGCAAATCCCCCATCGATCAGCATGGATCCCAGTACCAATGACTCTGTCATCGTTGAACAGGCACCATAAAGTCCCAGAAACGGAATATGCAGATTTCGTGCTGCAAAAGAAGATGACATGATCTGATTGATCAGATCTCCGCTGAGCATCACATCAATTTCTTTTTCATCCAGACCGCTTCGCCCCACTGCACGCCGCATGGCTGTTTCCAACATCTTGCATTCAGCCTTTTCCCATGTTTTTTCTCCATACATGTCATCGCTAAGAACCTCGTCAAAACATTTCCCCATCGGTCCTTCGCCTTCTTTTTCTCCGACCACATTGCCCCGGCCGATCAAGTATGGTTTTTTCTCAAAGATCACAGTTTGCTTTCCTGTTTTTTTCTCTGCCATTTTCTCACTTTTTCATTCCTTTCAACTATTGTCCACCTTTACCCTGCGCAAAATCTTTTGTTTTCGAATTCCGTATATGATCGTTTTCTTTCGGATACAATAACCTTTTACAGTAAATAGATGATCCGAAAGAGAACTCCCACACATACAGCTGACGAAATGCCGCAGACCAGCACAGGTCCTGCCACGCTGAACATCTTAGCTCCAGCTCCCAAAACCGGACCCTCTTTTTTATATTCGATCGCAGGTGCAACCATTGCATTTGAAAATCCCGTGATCGGAACGATAACCCCCGCTCCGGCAAATTTTGCGATGACATCAAAGACTCCGAATCCGGTCAGAAGCTGTGCCATCATAATAAGTCCGACGGTTACCATTGTTGCCGCATCTTCCTTTGCGATCCCCCGCTGCTGGAGAATGTTCTGCACCCACAGGGCTGCCGCACATAAAGCTCCCCCTGTCAAAAACGCCCGCAGGCTGTTGGAAACGTACTTTGGCTGCGGAGTAAAGGATTTCGCATACTTGCCATAAGCCTTCGCAATCTCTTTTTTCTGCTTCTCGTTTTCTTTTTCCTGTTCCTGCCTGTCCGGACTTGTATCTGCTCGTGTTTTCATGATTTTTTTCACAGCCTTTCCCTTGTTTTCTGTTTTTATTGTTTCCATTTTCAAAAAAATATGTCATAATAGTAAAAGATAATTTTTTGAGGTGGAAAAACAAATGAATATGAGCAGAAAATGTATTTTAGCTTCCGGTTCCCCCCGCCGCATTGAAATCATGCGCGCAAACGGAATCGATCCGCTGATCATGCCGGCAAAAATCGAAGAAAATATTCCGCCGGTCTGCGGCATGTGTGAAACGGTCATGTTTCTGGCCTTAAAAAAAGCGAAATGGGTTGAAGAAAAGTATTTGAATGAAACACTGACTGACTTTACATCGGATTTATCTGTTGATGCAGAACGTTCCGTTGATTTTCAGAAACAGGCAGGTAAGCAAACGGCCGTTATCCTCGCTGCGGATACTATTGTGTATAAAGATGGGATTATGGGCAAGCCAAAAGACAGGCAGGACGCTTTTCGCATGCTTTCTTTGCTTCGAAACGATGTTCACTACGTCGTTACCGGAGTTACACTCGTAGAAGCCGGATGTCAAAATGCCCGGGTGTTTGCGGAAGTGACAAAGGTTTTCGTAAAGGATTTTACGGACGAGCAACTGAACGCATATCTGGACACTGACGAGCCGTACGATAAGGCCGGTGGTTATGCAATCCAGGGGCTTTTCGGAAAATATATCGATCATATCGAAGGCAGTTATGACAATGTGGTTGGCTTCCCATGGGAAAAGATCGTAAAAGAACTGGGCAGGCTGTAAAGAATCACAAGATATCATCTTAACGAAATTGAAATTTGAAATAAAAGCAAATAATCAAACAAGAAAGGAATTTTTACTCATGAAAAAATTCATGTCAGAATTCAAAGACTTTATTGCAAAAGGCGATGTTATGAGCATGGCAGTCGGCATCATCATCGGCGGCGCATTTACGGCAATCGTAAACTCTCTGGTTTCCGACGTAATCACCCCGATTATCGGTATGATCACCGGAGGTATTGATTTTACCGGAGTTTCCATCACACTGGGTGATGCACACATTATGATCGGAAACTTTATCCAGGCGGTCATCGTATTTTTTCTGACTGCTTTGGTCCTCTTCTTCATCGTCAAATCTTTCAATAAACTGACCCAGCTTCAGGAAAACTTTGAATCCGGCAAAGAAAAGGCAGCTGCTGAAGAAGCTCCTGCGCCAATCCCCGCAGATATCCAGCTGCTGACAGAAATCCGCGATCTGCTAAAAGATCGTCAGTAAGTGCAATAGCACTCTATCCGATTATTGCCTCGCTGCAGTAAGGGTGTGCCCCATTGCAATTTTCCTGCACGAGGAGAAAACATCCTGACAAAAACGGAGCTGCATTTCAGCTCCGTTCATAGTCTTTAGGATCAAACTGTTCAAAAATCGGTGTAACCCCCATTTCTTCGCAGATTTTCATATCTTCATAACTGGTAATTGTCCAGCTGAATTTAGCACCCTTAAACCTTCTGAATGCCCTTTCCTGCCGATCTTGAAACCGATAAGCAACAAAGTCCGGTTTTCCTGCCAGGTTCACAAGAAGATTTTTTAAAAGAAAATCTTCCCATGTGGAAAGCGTCTTTTTTTCTTTGTTCAATGCACCGGCAAGCTGTCCTCTGACTACATCCGGATATCTTTGTTTCAAATATCTTACCACCGCCGGATTGAAGGATTCCACGCAATAACTGCCTCTGTATCCGGAAAGAACTTCCATGACCCGGTCAGTCAGCTGTCGATGGTTTTTTCCTGCCGTCTTCAACTCTATAATAAGAGGAACCATTCCGTCTACCAGATCCAAAACCTCGTCAAATTCCGGAATCCGATCATTTCCCGCTTCCAAAGGGAAGCTTTGTGCTTTTCTTAGCATAATCTTCTCAATCTCCAAGTCAATGCCGCAGGTTCTTTTCAGACTGCTGTCATGCAGGACTGCCAGTTTTCCGTCAGCAGTCAGATGAACGTCCAGTTCGATGCCGTAGCCATTCAATACAGCCCGCCGAAAAGCAGTCATAGAGTTTTCGGCAATCTGTGGTTTCTGATGCAGTCCTCGGTGTGCATAGCGTGCCGCCTTTAAAAGTTCCAGTCTTTCCCTTTTCCCTATTGCTTTCATTGTTCCCCCCTTTCCTGCATCCTGCCTCGGATGCACTTGCCTGCCTCGGATAATTTATCAAAATTCTCCATTTTCAGATTCTTTTAGTCGTCCACGTCAAAGGCTTCCAGTTTTTCTTTCGGCGGCTCCGGCTTGCTGTCTCCGTGTTTAACCTTCAGCATCGTACAAAATGCAAGCAAAGAAAAGGCTGCCGCATACGGGAACAACGTCCAATATCCTATATGTTCCAGAAATGCTCCGGATAAAACCGGTGTCAGAACCTGTGCCGCCATCGAAAAAGTATAATACATCCCGGTAAATTTACCGATATCGCCTCCTCTGCACATTTCAACAACCATTGGATAGGAATTGACATTAATGGATGCCCATGCGACCCCCACCAGCAGAAATAAAACATTAATTCCAAAATTTGGTGTTTTAAAGAAAAAGGCTGTCATAAAGCTTGCCGCAAGAAGCAGTACCCCGAAAAGGATTACTCTTTTTCTTCCCAGCTTACTGGAAATAATACCTACCGGTACAAAGGAAATCAACGCACCGACGGAGGCGACCATAAGTGCTCCTGCAAATCCGCCACCTTCCATTCCCCACATCTGTGCGGCATATTTTGAAAAGGCTGTCGTTACCGCATTATATGCCATATACCAGAAAGCAACCGATACCAGCAGAAATGCCAGACTCCGTTTTACCGGCTTTGGAAGCACTGCATTTCCTTTTTCATCAATTTCAACATCCTCTTCTTCGACACCCCATTCTTTTTCCTTTTCAATCCTTTCCTGAACAAATCGGTTTTCATCCACACAGAAAAGCAATACTGCAAGAGATGCCAGCATCAGGATTGCAATTGCAATAAAAAGTGGTTCGTAGTTCGGCGTGTTTCCGTCCCCTACCAGCACCATGATCAATCCCAGTGCAATGATAATTCCCACTGCTCCCATCAGGTTAATGATCGCATTTCCCTTTGAACGAAGAGGCTTCGGCGTCACATCCGGCATGAGGGATACTGCCGGCGAACGAAAGATTCCCATCGAGATCAGCGTGCAGAACAGCGCACCGATGAACAGCCAGAGATTTCTGCTGTTTGCCGCTTCAGGAAGGATCAGCATAAAGATTACCGCCAGAATCGTTCCGACGAAAATAAAAGGTGTACGGTTTCCCCTCCGGGTATGTACTTTATCCGACCATGCACCAAAGATGGGAAGAAGAAACAGAGCCAGGATATTATCCAGCGCCATGATTCCACCCGACAGGGTATCTCCAATATGGAAAAAATACTTTAAAATCAAAGGAACAATATTATCGTATACTTGCCAGAAAGCGCTGATTGCAAGGAATGCGAATCCTATCAGCATCGTTCGTTTATTATCTAGTTTCATATGTAATTCTCCCTGCTGCCCTCAAACCGGGTCATTCTGCTTTTCTATGTCTGCTACTTCGCACTGATATTGCCGTTGGCATATTTATCAAAGACATCCTCCGGTGTCATCTTCAGAGTTTCATCCAGCTCCAGGTACCTAGACAGATGTTCCAGAAGGGAAGTTCTCGACTGAAAGCGTAAGAACCAGTGTGCTTTTTCTTTTTTCTCTTCTGCGGTATCTCGGATCTGTTGACGCAACATCTCGTAACGTACCAGTATTTCGTGTTCCTTGGCGAATGCACGGACTTTCGTAACAATGTTGAGTGAGTAGCCCAAATCCACGCAGAACACACCATAAAAAACACCAACCACAAACGAGAATGCCAGATTGTGTGAAAACCATTCCAGTGCATTCAAAATATGCGGATGAATAAGAAAATAGTACACCGCACCTAAAATTGCCCAGTATATGGAAAATCTCAGGCAGATAATCCCCTGCAGATTAAATTTTTCTTTGGAATAATCCCATAATTTTACTTTCATACCTTTAATGAAAATCAGTCCTGCTATGTATTCCAACAGCGTCATGACTACTGCCATCACAAGGAACAGCAAAATTTTGCTGCCTGCCGTCACTTCTTCGATCAAGGATGTGTTTTCAATGTTAGCAAGAAGATATAAGGTACACAGACCGAATCCATACAAAGGCAGATACGGTCCAACCAGGAATCCTGGATTGATCCATCTTCTCTCTTTGTTAGCCGGCGTAAATCTTCGATACAATACCTCCAGACACCACCCCAGAAGGCATCCCATAAAAAACAGGAATGCCAGTTTCAAAAATTCATTCATCTCTTATTCCATACTCCTTTTTCTGTAAATCCAGGTTTCTCATTCTTTTGATTCCCGGGCTATAGCTCCTGCCACTATTTTATCATCAAATTAATTGCATGATGTTTGTTTTCGACCAGAATTTCTTCGCATCCTTCCTGATATTCTCCATCTAATGTCCAGGAAGTCTCACGGCTGGCATGGATGCGGAATTCCTTTGCATTGACAAAGGTCAGCATGCTGGACTCATAGTTCTGTGTTGTTACCAGATGTGCCAGATCTGCAACCTCGATCAGATCCCGCGGTGCCTTTACCAATATCAGTTCAAACAGCCCGTCACTCATATCCACAAGCTCCGGTTTTAGCGTCAGAATGCCTGCAATCGATGTCGAATTGCTGATCGCCCCGAAAATGTAATCATCTTCATAGGTTACACCATCCGCTTCAATTGCCATATGTTCAGCACGAATAGATGCAATGCTGGTAATTCCGTCCAGGATATAGGCAAGATGTCCCAGTGCATTCTTAACGTTCTGCGGTGTGTTATAAGAGGTTTTCGTGAAAGCACCGAAAGACGCCACGTAAGAAAAACTTCTTCCGTTGAAACTTCCAACGTCAAAAGCAACTGGTTCTCCATGGACAATATTCTTTGCTGCCTGTACGATATTTTTCGGAATATGCAGACTGCTGGCAAAATCATTGGTACTGCCCGCCGGAATATATCCAATCGGAATGCGCAGTCCTGCCTGCATAACGCCGGACACAACCTCATTGAACGTTCCGTCTCCACCGATGCAGGCGATCAAATCGAAATGTTTTCCGTATTCCCGTGCATAAATGGTTCCGTCTCCACGTTTGGTCGTCGTCATGACTGTACAGAAATAATCATTTACCGTGAAGATTTCCACAATCTCCGTAAGATACTTGTTCGCACGCTTGGTGCCGGAACAAGGATTCATGATAATCAAAGCTTTTTTACTCATAAATTTCCCCTTTAAAAAATATTCAGCGGTTTTCTTTTCTTTTTCGCATGTTCCGGAATCGGAATGGCATGACTCTTTCGTGTCGCCCACCAGACTCTGTTCAGCGTGGTTCCCAGGCACATAACCCAGGCAATGAACCAGAACCACATCAGCAGCACGACGATATTAGAAAACGATCCATACAGAATCGCATAATTCGCAGTATACTTGGTATAAATGTTGTAAACCATCGTCACGACTAAAAATCCAACGGATGCAAAAATGCTTCCCGGCACAATATCCCGATACGGCACTCTTTCCGTCGGAAGTACATAATAGTTATAGGAAATCATCAGAAAATACAGTGCCATTGCCAGCGGCCATCTGAGCGTTATGATCGCTGCATTGGCGAGTTCATTTCCCAGAACACGTCCAAAGACCAATTTCAAGATGATCGGACCATATACTAATACCACCAGCGAAAACGAAAGAGTAAACAAGGTAACCAGAATCGTTTTAATCGAACGCAGCCTGTCCTTGACATACCCTTCCCCCGTGCTTTTTCCGTCAGTCAGCGTATAATTCGTGACGCGGATCAGAGAAAACTGCACGCGTGATGCTGACCACAAGGCTGTAATGGCAAGGAACACACTGTTTGCTCCCGATGGAGAATAGTCTAACATTTCCTGAATGATCCCGACACCTTCCCCCGAAACATTGATATCTGCCCATTGCTGAAGTTCATCCAGCGAAAGGGAAAACACACCCAGTATCTGTGATAAAAGAATCAGTATCGGCAAAATGGACAAGAACAGGAAAAAAGCCAGCTGTGCTGCAACACCTTGATAATACGGATCCTGGAACTGATAAATGCCCAGTATAATCATTTCCTTTACTCTCCACTTCGCATAAGACGCCTTCTCTTTCATAGACGCTTCATTTCCTTTCTGTTAACAGTTTTTCCAGTTCTTCCAGTGCCTTGGCCCTGTGACTGATGCTGTTTTTTTCTTCAGCAGTCAACTGTGCAAATGTTTTCTGATAACCATCCGGTACGAAAAGCGGATCATATCCGAAGCCGTTTTCGCCTGCAGGTGCCGTCAAAATGACGCCTGGACATTCGCCTCTTGCGACCAGTGTCTCTCCATCGGGAAAGACCATGGTAATGACCGAAACGAATTTTGCGGTTCTTTCCTTCTTATCAACTCCGTCCAGCAGTTTCAAAAGCTTGGCATTGTTCTTTTCATCGTTGCCGTCTTCTCCCGCAAAACGTGCTGAATACACACCCGGTGCTCCACCCAGATAATCTACCATCAAACCGGAATCGTCGGCCAGCGTGATCTCACCGCACAGTTTCATGATTTCATCCGCTTTCTTAAAGGAATTTTCCTCGAAAGTCTCGCCATCCTCTTCAATTTCTACCGGCGGCACACCTGCCTCATCGCGGGAAATCATTTTCATACCGAATTTTTTTGTGATCGCTTCAATCTCCTCAATTTTATGTTTGTTACGCGAAGCCGCTACAATGATATTTTTCTCAGTCATTGATAATTTCCTCCTGCATCTGATGTAATTTTCTGCATCCTTCTTCTGCCAACTTCAAAAGCTCGTCCAGTTCGCTGCGTTTAAATGGTCTTTCTTCACCGGTTCCCTGAATTTCAATAAACTCACCTTTGTCAGTCATAACCACGTTCATATCGATCATCGCCCGGGAATCTTCCTCGTAACATAAATCAAGAATCGGTTCATCCTCCACAATGCCGACACTGATGGCAGATACATACCCAGTTACAGGAAGCTCCGCAAGCTGTCCGTCTTCCATCATTCTTTTCATGGCAAGAAGCATTGCCACATAAGCACCTGTAATGGACGCAGTTCTCGTTCCGCCGTCAGCCTGGATCACATCACAGTCAATCCAGATGGTCTTTTCTCCCAGCTTTTTCATATCAACCACAGAACGGAGCGAACGCCCTATCAGGCGCTGGATTTCAACGCTTCTTCCATCTTGCTTTCCGCCTTTATCCCTCTTTTTTCTGGACACAGTTGATCCTGGAAGCATAGAATACTCAGCAGTTACCCAGCCCTGTCCGGTTCCCGTCAAATGACGTGCGGTGCTGTTTTCTACCATAGCCGTACAGATGACCTTCGTATTCCCCATTTCAATCAGAACTGATCCTTGCGGATGTTTTAAAAAATCCTTTGTGATCTTTACCGGTCTGATGTTATTATTCTTTCTTTCGTCAATTCTAAGCATAGTTAGTTCCTTTTCTTTCGTTTATCTTATAAAGATGCCTTCCTGTATTTTTTTCAGAGTCTGCAGCCACATGCGTTCATTCAGGCATGAAACTGAAACATTTTCGTCACATAAGCATGGAAGTATTTTACCATAATTTTTAAAAGACTTCAAGTTTCCTGCAAGTCAGCCGGAGGTGTTAAACTTTCGTTATGTCTCTTTTTCCGTAATTTTGTATCCATGTACTTTTTTTGTTCAATGTTTCATTGACTTCGCAAAACATTTACGCTATTATATGTATATCTGCGTTTTGATGTATCCTTGTATTCATGTATTTCAAAAAGCATCTACAATCATGCACGGATATCTTTGCACATCCTTCTGCCATAAAGAATGGCTGACTGGAAAAGTGCTTTTGAGTTAATTCTGAACTATCTCAAAACAATAGTTCTTACATTATATTAGATATTATCAAAGGAAGGTCTGCAAATAAAAAGTCAGGTCTGAGTTTAAGAAAGGATTTTTTGATTATGGAAGTATTCAGCAGTATTATCAGCACATTAAGTGGCTGGCTGTACAGTTACATTTTAATTATTATGCTCATCGCAGCAGGTCTGTATTTTTCAGTGCGGACAGGTTTCGTCCAGTTCCGTCTGTTCCGCGAGTCTATCCGCGTGATCACGGAGCCTCGAAAAGACCGCGACTCGATCTCATCCTTTCAGGCATTGATGGTTTCCACAGCATCTCGTGTGGGAACCGGTAACATTGTCGGCGTTACCGGCGCTATCATCGCAGGAGGTGCCGGTGCCGTTTTCTGGATGTGGATCATTGCCTTAATTGGAGGTGCATCGGCTTTCGTCGAATCAACACTGGCACAAATCTACAAGCAGAAAAGCGATGATGGTTCTTACGGCGGTCCTGCTTACTACATTCGTCAGGCACTTCACTCTCCTGCACTGGGCGGTGCTTTTGCTATCGCTCTTATCCTTACCTACATGGGCGGTTTCAACGCACTTGCTGCCTTCAACCTGACCGATTTCATGAAGAGCTATGTGACCTTTGACCATGCTTCCCTGATCATCGGAGGAATTGTTGCCATTCTGGCAGGAATCATCATGCTGGGCGGAGGAAAACGTATTTCCCACGTAACGGAAGTTCTCGTCCCGGTCATGGCTCTGGCATACATTGCAGTTTCTCTGATTGTTGTGATAATGAATATCAAAAGTCTTCCGGCAGTCATCGGTGCAATCTTTTCACAGGCTTTCAGCATCCGCTCCGCTTTCGGAGGTTTCCTTGGTGCAGCCATGATGAACGGAATCAAACGCGGTCTTTATTCCAACGAAGCCGGTATCGGTTCTGCACCGAATGCAGCAGCTTCTGCCGATGTATCTCATCCGGTTAAGCAGGGGCTGGTGCAGGTTCTCTCTGTGTTTATTGATACCATGCTGATCTGCAGTGCTACTGCATTTATGATCCTGTGTACCGGACTGGACGCCTCTTCTTACATTGACGCTTCCGGAAATACCATGAATGCAGCCTATATCCAGGACACAATGGCGGAGAATTTCGGTGCGTTCGGCGGTATCTTTATCACAGCTGCATTGGTACTTTTCGCCTTTACAACTCTTGTCGGAAACTATTTCTATGCAGAAATGAATATTTCTTACCTTTATAAAGGTGCGGAAGAAAACAAAGCGTTCATCACCTGCTATCGCCTGCTGGCCGCGCTGATTGTCTTTATCGGTGCACAGTTCAGTGCCGGTCTTGCATGGGATCTTGCAGATGTTCTCATGGGCTTTATGGCTATGATCAACGTACCGGTCTGCGTTATTTTAGGTAACAAAGCATTCCGTGCCTTAAAAAACTATACTGACCAAAAAAAACA
>CAKQVC010000033.1 GCA_934277655.1 uncultured Clostridia bacterium | reverse complement strand
CCATAACCCCCATCCGGTCGCTGTCAGGATCGGTAGCCAGGATAAGGTCAAACGGTTCGCCTCCTGCTTTTTCTTCCTGTTCACACGTTTTCAGGGCTTCCTTAAAAGTTTCCGGGTACTCCGGGTTGGGCGACGGACAGGTTGGAAAATTGCCGTCAGCTTCCGTCTGTGATAAGACATCTGTTCTCTGCTTGATGCCGATTCTCTTCAAAATCTCCGTAACATAAGGATAGCCGACTCCATTCAACGGCGTATAGCAGATTTTCAGTTCTGCCATTGCCTGTCTGCGAGGGGCTTCCTCGCCCCAAAACACCAGATTGTTATAAAGAGCCTGGAGATACTGCTCTTTCATTTCCTCTCCGAATCTGTGCAGCTTTCCTTTTTCTGTGGCTGTCTCCTGTTCAAAACAATCTACCGCTTCCATGTGCTCTTCGATACGTCTTGCTGTTGCTTCGTCGATCTGGCATCCGCGGTCATCATAAACTTTATATCCATTATATTCTTTGGGGTTATGACTTGCAGTGATCATAATGCCACAGTCTGCCTTCAGATAACGCACGGCAAAAGACAATGCCGGGACGGGCATGTTTTGCGAAGAAATCCAGACATCTACCCCATGAGAAAGCAATGTCTCTGCTGCGGTCTGTGCATACAGCTCTGAATTTAATCTGGTGTCGTAACCGATCACAGCCACCGGTCGTTTCGGTCTGCATGGGAATTCTTCCAGCCATCTGGCTACGGCAACTGTTGTGCGTCTGACCGTAATGGTGTTCATCCAATTTGTACCGGCTCCCATCTTGCCTCGCATGCCGGAAGTTCCGAAATGCATATCCCGGCAGAACCGGTTATACATCTCTTCTTTATTATTTTCGATGGTGGACAGCTCAGCTTTCAGCATAGCCGGAAGCTGTTTGCTGCACCATCTTGTATATTCCTTTATATATCGTTCCATACTGATTCTATTATACTTTATCGTACCCTGTGTTTTTCTTCTCACTTATATTTTTTATACTGCATCCCGCTCCGATGGCGGTTCACAGTGTCTTTCGTTCTTTAACATCTTATTTTATCATATTTCACATCTTTTTTACACAGGGAAAACACAAAAGTTCATTATAATTTGAGTATATTAAAAATAAAGCAATAAGGAGGCGGCCATCATGGACGATTGGGAAAAATTCGAAAATCAAGATGATAGTTATACAAGAAAAACATATGACGGGAGCAGCTTTTCCGGAGACCGTGTTTATACGGATACCGCTGAAGCTCCAAAGAAACCTTCCCGCCAGCCGAAAGATCCTGTATATGTTACCAGAAAGGCTTTCATTCTTTCACTGATTATCTGTGTTGTAGTATCCGCTGCTGTAGGTGCAGGTGCTTATGCTCTTGCCATCAGCACATTTGGCGGAACCTCTGTTGATAAATCAGTAAACACAACGAATTACAATCTGACGAAAGCAACCGGAAGCCAGCTTTCCATCCAGGAGATCATCGCAAGGAATGAAGATTCCGTGGTTGCGATCGAGACTGAATCGGTTTCTACAGATTCCTGGCTCCGTCAATATGTAACGCAGGGTGCAGGAAGCGGTGTCATCTATTCGGAGGATGGCTACATCATCACGAATAATCATGTTATCGAAGGTGCAAGTAACATCAAAGTCACGCTTCACAACGGCAAAGAATATGATGCAACGCTTGTTGCCAGCGATTCACAGACCGACCTTGCAGTTATCAAAATCGATGAAAAGAATCTGACACCTGTAACCATGGGAGATATGGATTCTGTTTCTGTCGGAGATCTGACTGTAGCGATCGGAAATCCTTTAGGAACGCTTTCCGGCACTGCGACTGACGGCATTGTCAGTGCTCTCGAAAGAGAAATCACATTGGATGGTAAGACAATGACCCTGATCCAGACTAGTGCATCTATCAACCCGGGCAATTCCGGCGGTGGACTGTTCGACCAGTACGGTAATCTGATCGGTATCGTCGTTGCGAAATCTTCCGGTTCCGATGTGGAAGGACTTGGATTTGCAATCCCGGTTGACCGTGTTGAAACGATTGTAAAATCCTTAATCAAAAACGGCTATGTAACCGGCCGTCCGGTAGCCGGAATTTCGATAAAAGATCTGACAAGTGCAGATGATGCTATGCAGTATGGTGTTTCGATTACCGGCGTATACGTTGCTGAAGTAACCGGCGACAATGCGAAAAAAGCAGGTATAGAAGTTGGCGATCTGGTTTATTATATAGATGATGAGAAAGTTACCAGCGGCTCTATGTTAGTAAAAAAGATTCAGGAGCACAAGGTCGGTGATGAAGTTGTTTTTACAGTCGTAAGAAATAACGATATGAAAAAGATCACGATCAAGCTGGAAGATTCGGCGAAATATTCTTCCAAGACCAATTCCAGCTCCAGTGCTGCTGACTCAAACTCAAACTCAAACTCAAACTCGGATCCTAACTCGAGTTTACCGTTTGGAAACAACCAAAATAACTAAGCTTTCTTCTCCTAAATTTTTATATAAATAAGAAAAGCCCGGCAGATCATATTTTCTGTCGGGTTTTCTTATGAGCAATCCGTTCTTTTTATGCAAGCTGTTCCTTTTTCGTAAGTCACTCCCTTTTCGTAAGTCGCTCCCTTTGTGCCAGCAGTTCTTTTACTTTAGACTTGATCACAATCCGGTCTTTTGTGCCAATATTGAAGCTTTTGTTGTACGCAGAGCCGGATGAATCGATCAGGCAGAGCGGTGGAAAAACCACACACCACCAGTTTTCGCCTTCTGCCTTTCCGATTTTAATGGTCAGCGCTTCATAATTTCCTGCTGGAAAATAGATATCATCGTACTGTTTCGCCGGAATTGTCCGAACACCCAGTTCAGTGTTTACTTCATAGTTACTTCCGTTCTCTATTAGGCATTCAGTAGCCCATCCGTTGATTTCCTCAAGGTTCCCGCTGATATATTCCCATATTGTTTCCTGCTCTGCACTGTTTTTTACAGCCAGTTCTGTTTCCAGCCGCGGCATCACATAATCCCTGACCTTTAATTTCAGCTTCTGATCCTCCTCGGAATTGCTGTTGGCGATCACATGGAACCGGATAATTCCCGGATAAAAATTTCTCTCCGATGTCTGTCGAATTTCCCCCGCTTCCAGGCACTCCAGTCCCAGCAAAGCGATAAAAATAAGTATGATCAGTCTCTTTCGATAATCCATTTTTTCTTCCCCTTTCTCTTGGGAAGTATGGACCAAAAAATCCAAAATTATACTTTTTCAGATTTCGATTCACTTCATAATCAGAAGTTTTGTTCCTGTGCGGATTCCCTGGCTCTCATGATCCAGATCATTCATCTGCATTACGGTTTCCCGATCCGTTTTGAAATGTTTTGCAATGCTCCATATACTGTCATTTTCTTTCGTCACATAAATTACAATCCCACATTCCTGCTTTTTTTCACCGCTTTCCTCAAATGCCGGATTGGATAACAGCTTGAATGGCACCGGCCGCATCACGTCCGAAATAACCAGCACCGTCACATTGCATTCAATCTGTCTGCCGTTGATTTTATCCGCCCATAGCTCCTTTATCTCCACCTTGTCGCACACAATTTCATTGCCTGTAAGCTGCGGCATGGCGGTCACAATACGGAACGGAACGTTCGATACGGCGCAAAATATTTCTTCGCAGGCTTTCCCTTCTGCATCCTGTTCTTTTTTGCAACCGACATAAAGCATTTTTACCAAGATATATCCCTCGGTAATGATTTTCCCTGGTTCTGCATGGCTTTCATATTCTCCAGCAGATCCACAAACATAAAGGATTCTATCAATATCGCAGCTCAGATTTTCTGGCACAAGAATTTCTCTGACAGAAGTCTCACTCATTGCAGCCCCAACCAACATTCTTCCTTCTTTTTCCTGATAGTCACAGATAAAATCTTTTTCTTTGTGGTAAGCGTCCAGAACAATTTCCTGCCGATTGTTGGTATAAAGATCTACATAAGTAATGATCTCTCCTTCCAGCCGCAGCTTCAGTTCCTCGTCCTCTCCGGCTCCGATCCGCACTTTCAGACCGCTGCCATCAAAGGTAATCTCACTTCCACCTGCCAACTGATCCATTTGGATCGGAATAAACTGCGTGAATTCCACTTTTTCCTGCTGCTGGCGAATTGTGTCCGCCATTCTTTCCTCTTCCTGTGCCTGCACAGTATAAAGAAGGTTCACGTAGATAAACCCGTTCAACACAATTTTTTCATTCGTGATCTGCTTATAATTTTCAACGACATGAATATCCTGTTTCAAAATATTTTCCGGTATTTTTTCGTCTTTGACCTCGATTTCTTCATCAATGGAAAATACATCTTTTTTTCTCTGCGAAAGATTCGCAATTTCCACCGTTTCTTTTAACATCTGGATGTCTTCTCCGGTAATACCTTCAAACACCTCAATCTGAACATCGCTGTGTTCTCTGGCTCTCAAAGCAAGAACTGCCTTGATTCTGTACTTGCGCTCATTGATGACCATATGCTCAATTTTTTCAACTTGGCAGTCCATGAAGATTGTTGAGGCCGGTTCTGCCTCCATATGCCACTGTTCCTGAAATGCCACCCGTGTCTGCACCGCAATGACCTGACCTGCATGCTCTGGATTTTCCGGCTGATAGAGTGTCTGCAATTCGATTTCGCCGGAAATACTGATATAATCATCTTTTCGCTGCATCGGACTGAGCTCTCTGCTGCTCAGGGATGCACTTCCATCAATCATCAAAATCTGTCGTAAATCAGGTTTTGTATCCGGCACAAGGATATCTTCTTCTATAATAATGGTTGTTTTCGGTTTTTCCTTTATGTTGGTTACCTGCACTTGAGAATAGACAGTGCCTTTGCCTGCCGGAACAATGACTCGTTCCTTTGGTTCTCTGGCGGGCAGCATTGCATACTCCGGTATATCGTGTTCATAGGTCATAGCTTTTCCCCTTTCCAAACTTGGTCTTGCTACAATCTATTCCCGGTCAGGCTTCTATATGCAACAAACCTGTTTTCCTTCTATAGAAAACAGGTTTGTCGAATTTTATTTACTTCATTAAATCTTGCCTGAACCTAGTGTCCGCCATGAATGATCTCATTGCCTTCTTCTGTCACGAACTCCTTCAGTCTGGCAATATGGACATCGGCCGCATGGCGTGCTTTCTCGGAATCACCGCTCATGATCGCTTCAACGATTTCCTTATGCTCCAGCGGCTGATTTCTGTATCTTGAGAAATCATCATAATAGATATAGCGGAATCTCAAAGCCAGCTCCTGCACCTGTGAAATCATCTGAATCAGCGTCTTGTTCCCGCTGCAGTCAACGATCAGTTTATGGAAGAGTTCATCGCAGTGGATAATTTCGTCTGTATCTTCCGACTCAACAGCCTTACTGTAAGCTTCGGTAGCTTTTAACAGTTCCCGCTTCTCTTCTTCCGTAATTTTAAGAGCTGCCATTCCGGTTGCCATTCCTTCCAGGTACTGACGGACTTCCAGCACATCGGTCATATCTTTGATGGATACATCGGATGCATAAGCTCCACGTCTCGGTTCAATGGTAACAAGCCCCTCTTTTTCCAGCTTTCGGATAGCTTCTCTGACCGGCGTACGGCTGACACCCATATCGTCTGCAAGCTCCACTTCCATCATACGGGTTCCCGGTGCAATTTCTCCGATAAGGATTCTTCTTTTTAATTCCTCATACACGATTTCCCTTAGTGGCTTGTGGTTTTGCAAATCAAAATTCAACATATCTTTCACCTCAAAGTAAATTATTCTCTTCTATATCTCTATCATCTCTATCGGTTTCTGCCAGGATCAAACACGGTGTCGGTCCAATAGGCTTCATATCCTTCTTTTCTCAACTCCAGACAGGCTTTTCTCGCTTCCCGGTATGTATCATAAATTCCTATGACAGTCGGTCCACTGCCGCTCATCAAAACCTTTCGTACACCGCCTGTTTCTCCCATAAGTCCTTTTAGTTTATATACTTGTGGATAAGCCTGCAAAGTATAGCATTCCAGTACATTTACCATTTGAGGGTAAATGCCCTCGGCTTTTCCCTGGTTCAGAGCATACACCAGCTTCTTGATGTCCGGTCTCTCCCTGATATCACATTGATCAATACCAGCAAAGACTTCTTTGGTCGAAACCCCAAATGCCGGTTTCGCCAGCAAAACATGTTTTCGCAGTCCCTTATGAAGCGGCTGCAGCTTTTCTCCGGCACCCGTTCCCACTGCACACTTATAGTGCGTATTCTGTGCCAATATGCAGAAAGGTACATCCGCACCCATTTTTTCCCCGATGGTGCATAACTGCCGGTTATTCAATTTTAATCTCCACAGCTTGTTGGCGGCAATCAATGCCGCCGCACCGTTTCCGCTTCCACCTGCCAGACCTGCAGCTACCGGAATATATTTTTTAATATGAATCTCCATAATTCCGGATGGTTCTTTTCCCCTTAACTCCGCTGCTTTTTCAGCCATGAAAAGGATTCCTTTGTACGCCAGGTTTCTTTGGTCTCTCGGCAGGTAAGGCTTGTTTGTCTTTACCTTGATCTCAAGCTGTCCCGACTTATTTTCTGCCCATTTGAAGCTGAGCCGGTCACAGAGGGAAACGCTCTGCATGACTGTTTCAACGTCATGATAACCATCATCGCGGACTGCACTCACATTCAGTGCCAGATTGATCTTAGCATAGGATTTTAATTCCATTTCTATCATAAGATTACAAACACCGTCCTTATAGACAAAGTGAGAGGTTAGACCTCTCACCTACCTTACGATCATCGCTTATTTCTTTTTGCCTTTTCCCCTGTTTGCCTGTGCTTTTTTCTGGGCTTTTCTTGCTTCTGCTTCGGCTTTTTTTGCTTCCGCTGCCGCCTTTCTTCCGGTAATATACTTACCGCCGCCCTCTGAAATCGGTCTTGGTCTCTTTACTTTGTAATTATCGCTGAAATCGAACTCGAACTCTTCTTCTTTCGCTGCTTTACGTGCTTCTTTAGCTGCGCGTTTCGCTTTTTCTTTTTCTTCCTGCTCTACGATTTCTTCAACGGATTTTCCGGTTCTCTTCGCTTCTTTATATGGGTTTACTTTCTCTTCTTTTCTCTTCTGTTCCTGCTCCTGCGCAGCCTTTTGGGCACTCTTCATGGAGAAGAACATCATACCTCCGAACATGACAAACATCATCAGCATATTGATCAGCATGTTTCTCTGCGTGTTCATGGTCGTGAATGTGATATCTGTATTCTTGCCATATGTGCTTCCGTCATCAGCCTTAAAGCTGTCTGCAATTTTCAGCGTATAAGTTTCATTACCCTGCACCTTGATCTTATTATCTGCATTTTCCAGGATAACGAGTACGACACCTTCTTCCTTAGTTGCATAAAGTACCCTGATTGGAAGCTTTTCTCCATCTGGATTCAGGAGCTGGAAACAGTTATCGTTTGTGTCTTTCAGTACATCTTCCGTAAATGTCGCATCAAAATACAGCTTCACACTCAGGTTCTCTACCGATGCTCCTGTTGCTCCATCCTTCGGGTTGGATTTAATCAGATCAAAGGTGTCTCCCTCAGCTGCATAGCAGAATGCTGATGCAAGCATTACTAAAATCATTACCAGGCTGATTATGCGCCCTGCTTTTTTCATTGTCAATTATCCTCCGGTTTCTGTTCTTTCGTAACTTTTTTTCTGGCCCGCAGCTGTCTGAAAAAATCTCGGACGATTTCCTGACACTCTGTTTTTAGCGGTCCTTCTTCTATTTCGTAAACCTCTACATAATGATTGAGTTTTTCTTCCTGTACAATATTAAACACAGACCCACAGCCTCCGGCTTTCGGATCCATGGTCCCGATATACAGTTTTTCGATTCTCGCCCATACCAATGCCCCCGCACACATACTGCACGGTTCCACTGTCACATACATGCTGCATCCTGTCAGCCTGCGCCATCCCAGAGTATCTCTCAAAACAGCGGCAGCCTGGCGTATTGCAACAATCTCAGCATGTGCCGTAGGGTCCTTGCTCGTTTCTGTCAAATTGTGGCCTCTTCCGATGATTTCGCCGTCTTTGACAATAACGGCTCCGATCGGAATTTCGCCCAGTTCTTTCGCTTTTTTCGCTTCTTCTAAAGCTTCTGACATAAACTTATCCATACATTGTAAAATGATAACACATCTTTGTTTATTTTTCAACCTTTATTCCGTCTATCCCTGCGAATTCTTTATTTTCAATCAGTCCATCTGCTCTCATCAGATTCTGCATGGCTGCAATATCAGCAGAAATATCGATGCTTTCCGACAGGAACATCTTGTCCAGCTGTTTCTCAAAAGCGGTTATCATCGTATCCATGGTCTGCTCAATCTGTTTCTTGGATTCACTGATATTCGTTCCTTCTATTCCCTGCGAATCCAGCTTTTCATAACGGCTGAGCAGCTTCAGGCTGGTCGGCAGGTAATAGTCCATAAACTTACGCATTGTGCCCAGCTTCTCCGGCTGCTCCTTGGCAAGCTTAAAAATCTTCGCTGTAAGCTCTTCCAGTCTGCTGATTTTTGCAGACATTTCTTCTCCCGGAATTTTATCGTTCAGATCGCGAAGTTCTTTCAGAATCTTCTCATATTCGTCCATGTTCTGTGCTGCAGCTTCCTGTGCCAGTTCTTCTGCCCTGGCTGCCGCTTCCGCTTCTTGTCTTGCTTTTTTCGAGGCTGGTGCAGGTCCTTTAATGACCAGACACTCTGACCTCATATCAAGATAAGCTTTTTCGCCGAACATACCCTTATTAATGCAGCTTTCCAGCAGACGTTCTGTTTTGCCGAAAGATGCAGGAAGTGCTTCTGCAATCTCGCTGATACTGATATTCTCTGCATTTCCTACGATGGCCTGGATTTTTCTGCGCTTACGGTCATTGCTGCGCATAACTGCCATAATGACCAGCATGATGATCCCTGCTGCAATCCACATGACATTTCCTACAGTTTCCTCTATCGCATAGCTGATACTATTTTTATTTTGAATGCACCATACCAGATACTGGATATTATCCGGCAGATCCGATACACCGCAAAGTAAAGTGATCCCGCCCAGGATTCCCCAAAATCTGGCGTTCACAATATTCTTTTTCTTCTTCTTTTTGTTTTTCGATGATGATTTATATACCTGCTTTGACTGCGTAAAGGAACCGGAATCGCCAGCATGATTCTGGCCCTCTGCCTGTCCGGAAGATCCTGGAACCTCTGTATAAGAAGCATCCACGAACTCTCCCTGTGCACCTGCTTCGTTATTTCTATCTTCACTGATCCTTGCGATCAAGAGTGCAACTCCCAATACCCAGTTCAGGATAAAGCCGACTACGATCAGCCATGTCGGTATATGGTAGCTTCCGTTTGGATTCCGGAAGTTATCTGAGAATTTTTTCTTTTCGTTTTCGTTCATCTTTTCCCCTTTTTCTTGCATGTTTTCGTTATATTATCTGCCTCTGCGCCCACTTCCGCCACCACGGCTCGTTCCACCGCCGCCATGTCCGCTTCCGCTTCGTGAAACAGAAGATTTCCGTCTTGCAGTACTTCCTACTGAGGATTTTTGTGTTGATGGTCTTGCCGAAGTTCTTGATGATGTTCTGCGTCCTGTCCCGGGTCTTCCGGATGACATTGAATTTTCATGCCGTCTGTCAGGATGCCCTGCCCCAGGTCTGCCTCCCGGCGGGCGATCATAAGGTTCCCGTGGAGGCATCGGCGGACGTCTCCGCCTTGCGGACGGTCTGTATACAGGTCTGTCATCGTACATTCTTCTCGGGGTCCGGTTTCTCCCTGCCGCACGGAGCAACACAACAACCAGGATCATAAATGCCAGCACTGCAAGCACAAGCAGGATTCCGACAAGGATCTGCATCTGGCTGCCGCTGGTTTCTGATCCGTATTCCTCATCCGAAAAATCTCCATCCACATCACTGACACCATAATAGGCTGCAACTTCATCGTACAGAGCGTCAAAGGTCTTTTCCACACCGGCATTATAATTTCCCTCAGCAAAATCATCCTCCAGATCATTCCATAAGATGTCATCAATATCGCCGCTGCTCAGGGCGGATTCCAATCCCCTTCCCCGCATGCACCAGTAGTTTTCCTCCCCGATGACAAGCAGAAGCAGGACGCCGTTATTTTCGTCCTCATCGCCGATTTTCCAGCTGTTGAACAGCTTGTACGCATAGTCTTCTATGTCCATGCCGTCCAGAAAATCGACAGTAACAACAACAATTTGTCCGCCACACTCGTTTTCCAGTATTCCATTTTTTTCGATAATATATTTTTCAGTATCCTCCGTAAGCACTCCCGCAAAATCCGCCGCATAGAAGGGGTCCGGTGCATCCGGTATTTTCGCAGACGCTCCGGCGGGTACTGCCGTAAGTCCAACAAACAGCATCACGGTCAGCAGGATTGTCATTGCTTTCTTCTTCATTTTCTCGTCCTTAATGTAAGTTCTCGTGTTAATAGGAGATCGCCGCTGTTTTTACCGGCATGATCGTCTGGATCAAACTCGCCGGAAAATGCGTCAAAATCTGGTTATATGTCTGAGCGTAACTAAAATATACGTCATGGCTGATCGTATCGTTTCTGGAGTTGAAGTCTGCATACAGTCTCTGCCTGTAGCTTTCGTCCTTTTCAGAAAGGCCTGCGTCTTCCAGTTCCCGATACAGATTTTCCATGGCAGTATCCATAATCCGATTTGCCTGAAACATTGCCGGAATATCTCCTTCGGCAGAGTTATATGCACTGACCGCAGAAACAGCTTCCTGCAGGCAGCTGTCCTTCGGCTGCAGATATTTTGCGCCGATGGTCTTCATATTGGTCAGTTTCGATGCCCTCTCTGCCATATCGTTTGCGGCACAGACCCCATCGCCTGCTTCCCCTGTAAAAAAGATGTCGGAAACATTGCGGTACTGTGCTGATAAGCCTTTATATCCGCCAAGAAAAACACCTGCCAGGAGAAACAAGATCATGATCACAATACAAACCGTTTTGTTTTCCATCAGTTTCACTACGGGTTATCCTCTCATTTCCAGCATTTTATTCTTCAGCTGATTTTCAATGTTAAGTAACTCTACTTCTGCTGCTTTTCGTTTTTCTCTGCCTTCGTTCTGAATCTTAACAACTTCATCCAGCGTATCGATCAGCATCTGGTTGGTATGCTGGAGAGTTTCCACGTCTACGATGCCTCTTTCGGATTCCTGTGCAACACCCACGGTTGTTTCTTTCAGGAGTTCAGCATTCTTTTTAAGCAGTTCGTTGGTAGTGTCCGATACTGCCTTTTGTGCCTTCATAGCCTGTTCGCTATGTGCCAATCCCAATGCCAGGACCATCTGGCTCTTCCACAGCGGGATGGTGTTAAGGAGCGTCGTCTGGATTTTTTCTACCATGAGCGTATCGTTGTTCTGGATCAGACGGATCTGTGGTCCCATCTGAAGCGCAACCGTTCTTGTAAGATCCAGGTCGTGGAGTTTCTTTTCAAACCGGTTTGCCAGATTTGCCAGGTCATTTGCTGCCTGTGCATCTTCCATAGATCCGCTTACCTGTGCTTTTTCACGCATCTGCGGGATTGTAACATTCTGCACTTCTCCCAGTTTTTTCTTTCCTGCTACAATATACAGAGAAAGCTGCTTGAAATTCGTCATGTTTGCCTTAAACATTTCATCCAGCACTGCGATGTCCTTTGTCAGGGTGATCTGATGATCTTCCAGCACGTCCACAACTTTTTCCACATTCACTTCTGCCTTGTCGTATTTGGCTTTCAGCTGGGTAATGCTGCTTCCTGCCTTTTTAAAGAACCCAAGCAGTCCTTTTTTATCTTCGTTTGGATCGAAGCTTTTCAGTTCGGCTACCAGCTCGGTAAGTGAATCGCCGACAGCCCCGAGATCCTTGGTTCTCACTTTTTGAAGTGCCATATCAGAAAACTGTGTGATCTTAGTCTGTGCATCTGCTCCATATTGCAGCACATGGTTTGCATTGCTGATATCAATCTTCGACGCAAAATCATTGACAACTTTCTGTTCAGCCTCTGTCAGCTGGATCTTATCTTCAATATCCACAGTCTTCAGCTGTACTGCTTCTTCCATTTCTTTTTCTTCTTCTCCTGGTAATACCAGCACCGGCATTTCTTCTGCTGCCGTTTCTGCTCCCGTGTTTCCTGCTGCTGTGTTCATCTCTTCCATTGTTTTCATTTCGTCAGACATATTCATTCCCTCCGTTTTTTCTTATAAGTCACTGAAATCCATCTGGTTTACTTTTTCTGTTTCTCCGCCCGCTTTGCCGTCTCTGCTCATCATCTGCGTCAGCACTTCCAGGTCAATCGCGATGCCGGTTTTATCGTCTTCAAACATATCGTCTAAATACTGTTTGAGACCGGTATCAATTTTTTTCAGACCTGCTTCCAGGTCTTTCATCGAAGCCGTAATGTTTTTTCCGTCAATTCCCTGTGCCTCCAGATTCCGGTAGTCCTCCGCAAGTTCATTGATACGCGGAACATAGTGGACAGCTACTTTACGGATCCTGCTCCGGTCTTCCGGATTTTTTTCCAGGTTGTCTGCCAATTTCCGCAGGGTCTCGGCTATGC
>CAKQVC010000032.1 GCA_934277655.1 uncultured Clostridia bacterium | reverse complement strand
CCCATAAATTGGAAGCCATGGCCCATGCAGAACGCCGCGGTTTACGAACACACCGTCTTCCAGCACATGCAGACTGACCTCCCATACCCAGCCCACAAATGAAAACAGGAAGAACATCAAGATCAGTGACGATACGGTATAGTGACGCAGATAATGCATTTTCTTAAAATGATTACTACTCTGATGGATCGGATTTGGGGAAAGCCTGTCTGGGTACGTCCTCGCACAGACCGCATCCTCTGCTGCTTCAGCGATCATAAGCTTCGCCTGATACTCCCAATATTTTTTATCATTCTCCGTCCGATAGAGCACAATGCCGAAATTCTTTTCGAAAAATCCCGCAAGTCTGCTGACAGAAAGCTCTGCGGCTTGTTTTCCTTCATCAGACCCCTGCAAATTATCAATTGCAGCAACAACCTCTTCTTTTATCTCTTCATCTGATTCTCGGATTGCATCATCGGCATCCTCTCCGGCATCTATGACATCTCGATATGCTTTTCTCAATTTTTTTGCAGATGCTTTTTCGAAAAGATAAACATCGTTTAAAAATTCAGTTCCCGAAATTTTGTCCAGTTTCGCCTGACTTCGCAGCTGTGTATAAAACTCTGCAAAAAATGCCGTTCGATAAGCATTGGCATAAAAAAGATTCGAGAGCCCCAATGTCATCATTCCCAAAAGATCCCACGGAAGAAAAGACATTCTCGCCACGAAACACTCCCACTTATGACCGTTCATCATCCGTCTCGACAATGCAATGCTGTCCCGCCAACAGATTTCCGGATTCTCTGCTACAATATACGGAACCAGGTAATAGGAATAAAACTTAATCGGACCTCCTACGATTGTCAGAGACCACAGGCACAGGAAGAAAAACTCCATGAACATGTTCACGCAGGCATTTACCCATTTTTTTGCCCGCATAAAAAACAGCAGCCTTTGGATCGGCACTTTCTCATAAGTCCTGCACTCTAAAAAAATTCTGCGTGCGATTGCCTTATACAGATTTTTTATGAAAAACCAGAATCCGATCTCCACCAGCAGAACCAAACACAGGACTATCAAAAAAACAGCATCCTTCGACAGTCCAACCCGGTAAAACCCATTGATCACCTCGACAAAAAAAATCCCGCTGGTCACGCCATTTACAATTTCAGCAAGAACACCATTGCTTCTTCCCAAAATGATATTTCCTTTTTCTTTACTGCTTGCAACAGTATTCTTTCGCAAGGTATCCGCATCTTCCTGTCCCTGCTGAAGATTCCCTTCCAAGACCTCTTCCACCACATTCCAGACGCTGCTTTCCTTCATGCCGAACTCTGAAGATGCAATCGTTTCCCCCTGATTTTCAATCTGCTGCAGTCTGCCTGTCGACGGAAAACGCATAAAATCAAGGCTCCCCGAAAACTCAGTGCCTAAAAGGATCGCGATCAGGCATACTGCCATCATAATCCAGTAATGCTTCCGTACACTCATCCTGGCATTTTTCTTCATTTCTTTTCTGTTTAAATTCAATCCTCTGTACCCCTTTTTCTCATTTTTATTTTCCTTCTGTTACTCTGTTTTCTGTTACAGGGATAGCCCTGATGAAACTGAATTTAACATTCAGGCTTCTGAATTTTTCAACCCTGATCTTGCACTTATTCAGGCGTGCGGTCCGACGTGTTACCATCAAAATAAATGGTAATCGGGCATATCTCTGCTTTGGTCGCCACCCGCATATTCGGACCAAACAGCCCTGCACCGGACGTTACAATGTTGTGCATATTTTTCTTCTTTAAATAGCCATACGAAATTTCCCACGCGAGCTTTACCACCAGGTTACCCGGAAAAATCTGCCCATCATGGGTGTGTCCACAAAGATCCACATCCACTCCCGCATCCGCAAGCTCCCCTAGCTGGCTCGGTTCATGGTCAATGACCAGCACCGGCACATCTCCCGCAATATTTTCTGTGATCTGCTCCGGGGTTTGTCTGGATTTAATTCCTCCTCCCGGCCGGCTTGCATCCGCTCTCCCAAACAGATATACACCGTTTTCTAGCATGATACCTTCATCTCTGAGTAACGTGATGCCCGCATCTTTCAGGAACTTATCCATCTCGGGGCTGCTGTTTTTTTCCTCTGTCTGTCGGAAAGTAAATCCAGCCAGGATCGGTTCCTCCACATCATGGTTGCCATAGCAGGCATACACACCATAGCGCGACCGGATTCCTCGCAGGATTTCCTCCAGTTTCTCCGGCTCCTGCACCGCTTCCCATTCATTATCAAAAATATCTCCCGCAAACACCACCAGGTCCGCATCCTGTTCGTTGATCTTCTCTACCATCTTTTCCATCTGGCGGATTCCGATGTTATACCCCAGATGCAGATCCGCAGCCAGAACCACCTTCATCTCACTACGGGCATTTGGATTTTGCGAAGCCTTATCGATGGCTATCTCATATGGAGTTACCCGGATAATGCCAGCGTTGATCACGCCTCCCACGGTAATGATCAGGATCGCACAGGCGCAAAATCTTCCCACTCGGCGGTGCATCTTCGGCGAACAGAGTTTTTCGCGATCTATATGAAGTACATATAAAAAGAACAGCCTCAAAAGGTCAAATAAGACGATAAAAAATATTATGTAGAGCAGCACACCCAGCCAGTAGTTTCCGATAAGTTTCATAGCCCTGCGAAGCTGTCCGGAAGGCAGCAGGAATGCAATCAAAAAGGAGAATGCAAAGAAAAGATAGACTGCCACCGGTACAATGCGGTTTTTTCGGTCTTTTAACTGCGAAAAGCCGACCTGCAGCCATCCCATGATTCTCCAGTAAATATAAATGTTAACCAGTATGTATACTGGTGCGAGAAAAAAAGCAATCATCATCCAGTCCCCCTGTTATTTTCTCGTTACGGTTCCCTTTCTGCTCAAAGTCAGTCATTTGAGCAACTATAGTTTCTGTACGAAAGCATCACGTCTCCCCCAGCCTGCAGCTGCCTGCCGCAGACATTTTGGAAACGTTCGTTGCCTCCAAGCTCTAGTGCAGTGCAATCAGTTCTGTTACATAAACAGCTATGCAGGATGCCACCGCTACCTTGAACAGGTTTCCGTCAATCCACGCTACAAGAACCGCTGCAATAAATGCTACCACACCCGAAATCGGAGTCTCTGTTGCCGTGATGATCGCAGGAAATGCCATGACCGCCAGTGTTACATAAGGTACATAGTACAAGAAAGAGCGGATAAACGTGCTTTGGATCTCTTTTTGTATCAACGTTAACGGCAATGCACGAATCGCATAGATTGTCAATGCCGCAACCAGCAGATAAATATATGTATTCTGTGATAAATCCATTATGCTTCCTCCTGTTCTTTTTGTTTTTGCTGCAGACCATCTTCCGTGTTGCGAGGATGTCCTGTCGTTTTTTCTTCGGCTCTGGTGCTTCCCTCTGTATCTGCTGTATCTGCCGCTCCGCCTGTGATTTTTTCCGGCGGTACCGGACGTATAATTGCTGCCGCCGCTGCGATCACAACGGTCAGAATAATGATCTTTGTTCCGCCTGAAATACCTTTTAGCACTGGGATCCATGAAAATACGCAGCTGCCAGCCATAGATGCGATGACAACTGCCGCAACAACTCTATCGCCTTTTGCTGCCGGGATCACAACTGCTAAAAACATGCCGTATAAGGCAACCGAAAGGGCACTTATCATACTCGCCGGCAGTATATTTCCAACCAGAACCCCCAGTGCCGTTCCCAGTATCCATCCCGGAGATGCTACCGTGGCTGCCCCATAGTTATAAAATGGATTCAGAGTTCCTTTCACAGAAGCTGCGATCCCGAATATTTCGTCCGTCACAAAATACGCCAGAAGCATTCGTTTGCCGTTAGAAGTGTTCGGGCTGATCTTTTGCGACAAGGAGCAGGACATCAATAAATAGCGGATATTGATGACAATCTGCGTCAAGATCATTGCCACATATCCGGACTGTCCTGCAATAATAGTAATGACCGCAAACTGACCAGCCGAAGCGTGCATCAGTAGTGACATCAGGCCCATCTGAAAAGCTGTAATGCCGGCTTCGCGGGCTGCGATCCCCAAAGTAAATCCTACTGCGAAGTATCCCAGGCCAATGGGAATCCCGTCACGCAGGCCTCGCAGATACCATGTTTTATTTTCATGCTCTGGCTGTACAGATTCTTTACATGGGCGTTTTTTCATATTTTCTCCTATTTTGTTTGCATCTGTTATATGTTCTTCCGTTGTCTTCATATATAATCCTTGCTCCTGTGAAGATTGTTTTTCTGTTTATTATGTTTTCATCCATCAGGAATTCGTTTATTCCGGGTCTTGGTCTTCTTTCATTTTCGCTACAATGATGACCGATGCAAAAATGCAGATGCATCCTACCAGTGTTTTGAACGAAAAGCTTTCCTGGTAAACAAGAACCCCAACGATAACGCTGGTAATTGGTTCGAATGTACTCAGGATCACTGTTGTCTCCGGTCCGATATATTTAACGCCTTCCTGGAATCCCAGCACACCGATAAAAGATGCCAATGAAGCAAACACAAAAGCTACCAACCATGCTTTTGGTGTCATGTCAATCATCAGATTGCCGCCCGCACCTGCCATAATGCCTATCATGACCGTAGCAACCAGATTCAGGTAAAAGATCAGCTTCAAGGAATCCATTTCCTGTAATCTACTCTGTCTCAGATAAATGGTATAAAACGCATAAGTGATTCCGGAAACCAGGGCAAGCATCATCCCGAAAATACCCGCTGCACTTTCTCCGTCATAGAAAAGTACCACTCCGCCAAAGCAAAGGAGCACGCACAGCAGCTTCAATGGTCTTAGTTTTTCCTTCAAGAACAGGACGCATCCCAAGATCGTAAAGACAGGATACATAAAATGAAGTGTCGTGGACATTCCCGAGGGGATATAATTGTAAGATGTAAAGAGCAGAACACTCGTTCCTCCGTAACCAAAAAGCGTGATGCCCACAACCTGCACCAACTGCTTTTTCGTAATCTTCATTGGGATATGCCGGATTTTCAGATAGGCAAAAATGACCGGAAGTGACAGCAGGAAACGATAAAAGGCTGCACTGATCGTGTTTCCTCCACCTGCACATATCGTCTTTACAAATAGGGGAACCAGCCCAAAAAAAGCAGCTGATACAATAACAGCTACAAACCCCTTTGTCCTCGTATTCATTCGAAAATCTCTCCTGTTTCTCCTGTTTATCGTCTTCGTTGCAGACCGTCTGCGGCATTTTGGCTATCTTTTTTTGCCAGCCTGTGCTTTCGCATTTTACCGCCTTTTGAGGCAGCCTGTGCTTTCGCATTTTACCGCCTTTTGAGACAGCCTGCAGCAGGGCGGCCTGTCATTTATCAGAAATTGAAACCCAGGCCCGCAAACTCTCTGCCTTCCATTATATCGACTTTTCACATCTTTGAAAAGGGAAAAACAAAAAAAACTCTTCGCTTATTTTATCATCTTCGCTTTTTCCAGCTGATCCACATAGGCAACCGCCGAAAGAGCTGCCACATTCCCCTGCCCGGCTGATTTAATATACTGGTAAGGTTTCCCCGCAATATCGCCGCACGCAAAGCATCCCGGCAGACTGGTTTCCATCTTCAAGGTAACCTGGACATGGTTTCCATCCATTTTCATGCCGGGAACAAGCTGTGCAGGTGCAATGCTTTCGCGCAGCAGAAAGAATCCATCAGCTTTGTATTCGCCCTCCGTTGTTACAAGTGTTTCCGCTTTAAATCTGCCCTCGAATTTTTCCGGTCTGCCTTGCACAACTTTGATCTTCGAAGCCGCATCTCCGGTAAAGACTGATTTTTCTGCTTTCTGATATACCGGCAGATAGGTTACACTGCCTGCAATTTCTGAAAGAAATTCTGCTTCTCTTTCCGCATTGGCATCATATCCGATAACCATCACATCTTTTCCTCTGTAAAGCGGTGCATCGCACGTTGCACAGTAGCTTACCCCTCGCCCAAGAAATTCCTCCTCGCCTGAGAGGGGTTTGGCGAAGTTTATGCCTGTTGCAAGGATGACGGCCGTCGCTTCATACATGCTTTCTGTGGTCTGCACCATGAAATAACTGCCCATCGAGTAAGCGGTAATAACTTTTTCCGGGCAGATGTCTATCTGCATTGCCTGCAGGTGTTTTTCAAATGCTGCCGCCAGCTGCCTGCCGCTGACGGACGGAAGTCCCAAATAATTATCAATCCGCTCTGCTTTTCTGATCTTATTGCTCAGGTTGCAGTCGCCGAAAAGCTTAACTTTTTTATTTCGGATGGTTGCCGTGATCGCTGCCGAAATGCCGGCAGGTCCGCTCCCTATGATAACGATATCCAGCCGCGATGGATTCGCAGCTGCTTCATTTTTTTCAGTATTTTTCATTTCGTCTCCTTTCCTTTATATTTTACCCTTTTCGCAGGTATTTTCAACATTTTTCTCATAGCATCAGCCTCATACCCTGGCTGCGGGATGGTCAAAAAAATATCACATTTCACGCAACACACACAATTCCGTCAACGTTCCCATTCCGCAAGCCTCTCCATTTGTGATATAATGTTCTTACCCGGCGAGTGGCGAGCCACAAGGCGAAGACAGAGCCGAGGTAAGACAGATGTCCGAGCGAAGGCGATTGCCGAGGCGAAAGCCGAAAGCAGAGCCGCTCAGCGTCCGGACTAATGTTCTTACTCGGCAAGTGGCGAGCCACAAGGCGAAGACAGAGCCGAGGTAAGACAGATGTCCGAAGAAGGTAAAGCCCTAGCCCACTGATTGGCGAGCAGTAGCGAAAGCCAGCAGTGCAGCAGGTCTCATGTCAGGAGTGCAGTACTTCAGTACGTGGCACTCTACGGCCGATTGCCGAGGCGAAAGCCGAAAGCAGAGCCGCTCAGCGTCCGGACTAATGTTCTTACCCGAAAACACTATTCAGGAGGCTTTCAAAATGCATGAAGTAAAGAAACCAAGGAAAAACATGGCCTACTACTACTTTATCGTGCTTATGATCATTATGCTGATCAACACCTTCCTGGTTCCCTATATGGCGGAACAGCAGGTCGAAGAGGTTGATTACGGAACTTTCATATCCATGACTGAAAAAGGAAAAATCGGCCAGGTAGATATCCAATCCAACCAGATTGTATTTACGAATAAAGATAACACTAAAATTTATAAAACAGGGCTGATGGACGACCCCGACCGTACCCAGCGGCTATATGATTCCGGTGCGAAGTTTTCCAGTGAAATTGTGCAACAGATGTCGCCGCTTGCCAGCCTGCTTCTGACATGGATTCTTCCGATCCTTCTTTTCATCGTACTGGGACAGTATATGTCGAAAAAGTTGATGAATAAACAGGGTGGCAATTCCATGATATTCGGTATGGGAAAATCCAATGCCAAGGTATATATCAAGTCATCAGACGGAATCAAGTTCTCTGACGTTGCCGGCGAAGATGAGGCCAAGGAAAATCTGACCGAGATCGTAGAATATCTTCATAACCCAGATAAATATAAAGAAATCGGTGCATCCATGCCAAAAGGTATTTTGCTGGTAGGCCCTCCGGGAACTGGTAAAACCCTTCTTGCCAAGGCCGTTGCCGGAGAATCCAATGTACCGTTCTTCTCCATGTCCGGCTCCGAATTTGTAGAAATGTTCGTAGGTATGGGAGCTTCTAAAGTCCGCGACCTGTTTAAGCAGGCGAAGGAAAAAGCCCCTTGTATCGTATTCATAGATGAAATCGATGCTATCGGTAAGAAGCGTGACGGACAGATTGGCGGCAATGACGAAAGAGAGCAGACCCTCAATCAGTTATTGACCGAAATGGATGGATTCGAAGGGAACAATGGCGTTATCATCTTAGCTGCTACCAACCGTCCGGAATCCCTTGACCCGGCTCTGACAAGACCGGGACGTTTCGACAGACGGGTTCCGGTCGAACTTCCTGACCTGAAAGGACGTGAAGAAATCCTGAAGGTTCACGCCAAGAAGGTAAAAGTAGAAGACAATGTTGATTATCAAAAAGTAGCCCGCATGGCTTCCGGTGCTTCTGGTGCAGAGCTTGCTAACATCATCAATGAAGCCGCCCTTCGTGCTGTAAGAGACCACAGAAGTGCAGTAAACCAGGCAGATCTGGAGGAGAGTATCGAAGTTGTTATTGCAGGTTATCAAAAGAAGAATGCAATCCTCACAGACGAAGAAAAATGGACCGTTTCCTATCACGAAGTTGGACATGCTCTGGTTGCTGCCAAACAGACCAATTCCGCACCGGTACAGAAAATTACCATCATACCTCGAACCTCCGGCGCTCTTGGGTACACCATGCAGATTGAAGAGGGCAACCACTATCTGATGACAAAAACCGAGCTGGAAAATAAGATTGCCACGCTGACTGGCGGCCGTGCTGCAGAAGAGGTTAAATTCGGAACCATCTCAACCGGAGCATCCAACGACATTGAGCAGGCAACCAAGCTTGCCCGTGCCATGATCACCCGCTATGGTATGAGTGACGAGTTCGACATGGTCGCAATGGAAACAGTCACGAACCAATACCTCGGTGGAGACTCATCCCTGGCATGTTCCGCAGAAACCCAGACAAAAATCGACCAGAAAGTTTCAGCTTTGATTAAAGCAGAACACCAGAAAGCAAAAGATATCCTGACCGAAAACAGAGAAAAACTGGACGAAATTGCCCGTTACCTTTACGAAAAAGAAACCATTACCGGCGAAGAATTTATGAAAATCCTCAACGCATAGAGTTTAGGAAAAGCTACGGAAGTTCAGCTATCCGAAAATCCCATAAAAAACAAAAGCGTGTGCCAGTCGGAACTGAAAATCCGTTGCACACGCTTTTGCGTAAGATCGTATATAAATTTAAAATTCTGCTGTCTTTGGTGTTCTTGGGAACGGCAGAACGTCTCTGATATTCTGCACTCCGGTAACATACATGATGATTCTCTCAAATCCCAGACCGTAACCGGCATGCTTTACGCCGCCGAATTTACGGAGATTGCAGTACCACCAGTAATCTTCCTTGTTAAGACCCATTTCGTCCATTCTCTTTTCCAGAACGTCCAGTCTTTCCTCTCTTTGGGAGCCGCCGATAATCTCACCAACGCCCGGAACAAGAAGGTCTGCCGCCGCAACTGTCTTACCGTCATCATTCAAACGCATATAGAACGCTTTTATATCTTTCGGGTAATCTGTTACGAATACCGGCTTTTTAAAAATTTCTTCTGTTAGGTATCTTTCATGCTCTGTCTGCAGGTCGATGCCCCATTCTACCGGATACTGGAATTCCTTGCCGGACTTCTGCAGAAGCTCTACGGCTTCTGTATAGGTCACTCTTCCAAAGTCAGAATTCACAATATTATCCAGTCTTGCAAGCAGTGTCTTATCCACAAAAGAATTAAAGAACTGCATTTCTTCCGGTGCTTTTTCAAGAATAAAGTTAATGATATATTTAATCATGGCTTCTGCAACTTCCAGATAGTCATCCAGCTCTGCGAATGCCATTTCCGGCTCGATCATCCAGAATTCGGATGCATGTCGGGCCGTGTTGGAGTTTTCGGCACGGAATGTCGGTCCGAACGTATAAACATTGCGGAATGCCAGTGCGAAAATCTCTGCTTCCAACTGTCCGGATACAGTCAGGTTTGTCTTCTTACCAAAGAAATCCTGGCTGTAGTCAATCTTTCCATCTTCGGTTCTTGGCAGGTTATCAAGATCCAACGTTGTTACCTGGAACATTTCGCCTGCACCCTCTGCATCACTTGCCGTAATTTCAGGTGTGTGTACGTATACGAAATCCTGATCCTGGAAGAACTTATGGATAGCATAAGCCACCAGAGAACGAACTCTGAACACAGCACTGAACATATTCGTTCTCGGACGCAAATAGCCGATTTCTCTTAAAAATTCCATTGAATGGCGTTTCGGCTGCAACGGATAATCCGGCGTTGATTCTGCCTCTACTGTAATTTCTCTGGCTTTAATTTCAAACGGCTGTTTCGCATTCGGTGTAAGTGCAACAACACCTCTCACTGCCAGTGCGGTTGCAACATACGCCTTGCCGATTTCTTCAAAATTTTCAATAAATTCCTCTTCATAAACAACCTGTACGGACTTAAAAAACGAACCATCGTTCAGTTCGATGAACCCAAACTTATTAGAATTTCTATTGTTTCTTACCCATCCTCTGATCAGGACTTCCTTATCCTGATATTCCTGTGTGTTTCTGAAAAGCTGTCTGATCAATACTTCTTTCATCTATTTTTCAACCTTCTCGAATTATTTCAAAATTTAAGCAAAATCTCGCTTATGATTTAGTATACACAATTTCAAATGTGATTGCAAGCTGTTATTCCTTGATTTTCGTAACCATTTCCAATACATAGTCTTTCTCTCCGACCTGCACATATTCCGCATATGCGAAATAGCACTTATCTCCATCACTGACAACTTCGGAAAATCTGCTTTTCTGGCGATATGCTTTCATCGTGATGCAGTCCGGGCATCTGCCTGGTTTGCCACTTAATATATGACAGCGTTCCGATGTGTCATTACCGTTTTCCTTACTGCACTGATGATCTACATGAGTGTGAGCATTACCCTTCCCGCAGCAGCCGTCATGTACGTTTTCTCCCTGTTCCAGATTATCAAAGCCGGAATCTCTGACGGGAACCATGCGTACGATATCGAAAAAAACACGAAGCATATCCATCATATACCCAAAATCCTGTATAGAGCCTCGGATCTCCAGCATTGCTTCCTCATTGGAACTACCTGCGTCACTCCCAGTATCCTGTCTGAAAGGTTTCTGCTCCCGTGCTCTCAGATTTCTTTCCTGTCTTATGACCTTAACCAGTGCACCATTATAACGCAGCTCACCGGATTGCTCTGCCCAGAGAGACTTTGCATATGCCTGATACCAGCCGTAATACGGCAGACGATTGACAAATACATCTACTGTTGTATCCGGATTTTCCGGCGTTGTTGCTCTGACAGCATGTACAAGCTCGCGTAAGCTTTCCCGGCTGATCGGAAATTCCATGTGGTTTTTAGGTACAGCGATGATCTGTTCAATGCCGAATACCCTGGCACTGCTGGGCGATAGAATGGCTGTATCAAACTCAGCATCATATTCAATCTGCAGGATATCATGATCAGAAGCGAAAAACTCTCGCTTTTCCCACTCATCTCCCTGTATCTTCGCACGATAAAATTGCTGAAGATTGATCGTGTTTTCTCTGACACTGCTGTCCTGGACGTCCCGCAGGCCTCCATAAAGAGCCAGCACGGATGAAACACGCCTGATAATCAGCTTTTCATTATACGGTTTACGGATATAGTCTGCCGCTCCCAGAAACAATGCCTTTCGAATCGCTTCCTGCGAGTCCTCCACCGAAATCATAATTATCGGCACTTGATCACACCAGTGATGCTTATGCATCATCGTCAGAACGCCAAACCCATCAATATCCGGCATGTAAAGATCGAGAAGCACCAAATCAATCTGCCCGCCTGTGCTCTGAAGAAGGGAGATTGCCTCCACTCCGCCGGACGCTTCTAAAATATCATAAGAATTTGAGGTCAAAATCTCAGCCAGTGTCATTCTGTTCAACTCTGAATCATCAACAATAAGTATTCTGCCTCGTTTCTCTGCAGCACTTTCTGCTTTCATGCTCTTACCTTCCGTCTGTATCTGATTTCTGCGGTCACGCCAGATTTAGGTTGCCGCAGCAGCAATCGGAAGCTTTCCTGTATTCTTATCTCAACTTACTTCCTCTGTTTTAAGATTAAAAGCCGTTCTTTCTTTCAACTTTTCTTCTTCTATTCAATTTTTCCGATTGCTTTCATAATGCTTTCATGAGACTTCTTTACCGCCTCTAAAAGATCATAATTTTCCAACGGTTTTGCCCCTCGCAATGCCTCAGTCAGCTCATTGCTGGTCTGATACAACTGATCAAACCCCAGATTCAGCGCAATACCTTTCATAGTATGCGCCATACGGAACGCAGTTTCCCAATCGCCCTTCTCTACAGAATCCACCAACTGGTCGCAAGAGCCATCTTCCGCATATTTTTTTACAAGCTTCTTTACAAAGCTTTCACTCGGAAGTCTTTTCAGGACATCCTGATAATTACCTTTGATTTCTTCATAAAACTCTTTTACTGTCATATTGCACACCTCTTACACTAAACTATATAATCATCTTCGATGGTTTCATCATATTTTTTCTTAATTGCATCTTTTAGTTCCAGCAGACACTCCACCAGAATCGGATTAAACTGCCCGCATTCACCATTTTGTATCATCGTAAGTGCTTCTTCCTGCGGCCTTGCCGGCTTGTAGACACGCTCGCTGACCAGTGCGTCATAAACATCGGCAATCGATACAACCTGTGCTGAAATCGGAATTTCTTCGCCTTTCAGACCATCCGGATAACCTTTGCCATCGTATCGTTCATGATGCCATCTGGTAATTTCCCGTGAAATTTTTACCAACGGTTCATCCTTATACCGGTAAATATTGCGTAACATCTCTTCCCCCAAAACCGTATGAGTCTTCATGGTGTTGAACTCTTCAGCTGTCAGTTTTCCGGGTTTATTCAAAATCTGTGATGGAATCGCAATCTTACCTATATCATGCAGTGATGAACCAGTTACGATCTGCTGAATTTCTTCTAAATTCAGGTCATATTGAT
>CAKQVC010000031.1 GCA_934277655.1 uncultured Clostridia bacterium | reverse complement strand
GTATTACGTCGATCCCCCTTGTCCACATTCCGCTCGACATACTGCTGTTCTTCCAGACCTCTGAGCGTCCGTGAAATTGCAGAAGGCAGCATCTTGGACTTGCACGCCAGCTTGGAAATGGTAATCTTCCTCTCTTCCGCATCCATAATGCAGTTCAAGGTAAAAAAATCTGCCCCGCTGAGTCCGCCCGGCATCATATCGCCCATATGCAATTTACGAAACTGACTCATCGACTTAAACAGCTCCATATACAAATCTTCCATGTTCTCTCCTTTATCTTTACCTTGCGACAGGTATGACATTTCCTGTTTCCGGCTTCTTCGCAAAATCTTCCGTTCCGTAAGTTTTTGTTCCTTTCGGTGCGTTTATTCGCCTTTACTGCCTGTGCATCCATCCTGCCAAACTCATCACAAAGTTATTATTTAACATCGTTATATTTTGATCAGGTTAAAGAATAGCATGATTCATTATTTTTGTCAACAGCTCCCGGATTTTTTTCATCATTTCTTCATTTCCACTCAAGCATTTCTGCCTCAAGGGTCCTGATCTCCCGTGTCGGTCTTTTTCATCCTGCAAGACACGATACAAAAAAGAACCCTTAAGATACTTCCATGCTACTGGAAGCATCCCGGATTCTTTTTCTATATACACATATATACGAAACTAAAATTTTACGCTCGTCTCTTCTTTCTTTTCTTAAAATGCTAGAAGGCTACATGTTTAAATAATGCGATTATGCATAAGATCAACGCTGCCGGCACATACAAATACCTGCCGATGGCATACCAGACCTTGCTTTTCGTGCCGACCGCTTCCATCAGCTTATCCTTTTTCATCACATAGAACCAGGAAATAGCTCCGAAAGTTGCACCGATCGGGATAATATAAATAGATACCCAATCCATCCATGTTCCCCACTTTGGAATGGCTTCCATTCCAAGACCGAAGCCCAGACACAGCACACAGAGAATGACCAGCACCGCAACTCTGCTCAGTTTCGGGAATTTATGAAGCAGTGATTCTGCAACTGCCTCAAACATATTTTGAAGGGAGCTGACACCTGCAAAAATCATGGCCGCATACAGGATAATTGCAAACAGCTGTCCCATCGGTACATCCTGCAGGATCGTAGGAAGTGTCACAAACAAAAGACTTGGACCTGCTCCTACATCTGTTCCGTAAGAAAAACATGCCGGGATAATTACCAGAGACGCTACAATCGCTGCCACCGTATCAAAGAATGCTGTATGCTGCGCTACACCGATTACGTTTTCCTCTTTCGACAAATATGCCCCGTAAACGATCATGCCGCTTCCTGTCACAGACAATGAAAAGAAAGCCTGCCCCATTGCCCATACCCAGGTCATCGGATCGATCAGTTCATCCCACTTCGGAGTCAGAATAAACTTGTATCCTTCCAATGCACCCGGCATCATTGCCACTCTGATTGCTAAAATCACAAAGATAACAAAGAACAGCGGCATCATGATCTTATTTGTTTTTTCAATGCTGTGTGCCCCTAAAAATAACGTCAAAAGCGTTCCGACAACTACAATGATATGGTAAGGGACCACCGAATAAGACGTCATGGAAAACCCTTCAAACCAGGTCGCTGTGTCCACGGTCATCAGGCTTCCGAACACGGAATCCACAAATGCCTTTAAAATATAAGCAATAATGATCGCATACCCTATGGCAATGCAAAGAGATCCTGCCAGTGGAAGCCATGCAAGAATGCCTCCTGCCTTCCCTGCTTTTTCACTCCTGGTCGCCCAGGCACTCTGATATGCGCCGAGTGTTCCTGTCCCGGCTCTCCGTCCTACGGCAAATTCTGCCGGAAGTCCTACATAGCTGAAAATCACAATAAAGAACAGATATACCAGAAGAAATGCGCCTCCGCCATTACTCCCCAGCTTGTTGGGAAATCCCCAGACGTTAGCCATACCGACTGCCGATCCTACAGATGCAAGGATGAATCCCCACCTGCTCTTAAAACTCTTAGATCGATCTCCGTTGTTGTTACTCATATAAATTCTCCTCTTCCAGTTAAAAACTAGGTATTACCTATTGTAACATATCAAAGGATTCTTGGCTATGAAAGAATTTCGATTTTTCAAATTTTTCTGAGTTCTCAGAATTTTTCTGTTGTTTTCAGTTCCTCTTCTCTTTTAAACGTCTGTCTTGTTGCACTTCTTGTGTTTCTTTCATTAGCTTTTGATGTCCTTCTTTCTAGTTTTATTCTGTTGTGTAGCTTGTTTTGCTATGGGTGGCTGATTTCTTCCTGGATCCGGTTGATGAGCATGGATGTGTGATATCCGTCTGCGGCAGCGTGATTGATAAAAACAGAAAACGGCATTTCGTACCGGCCGTTTTTTTCTTCATATTTACCAAAAGTTATGACTGGCACATAAAATGGTCCTGGTCCCGGTGTGTCATGACTGACTCCGGTAAAATGCAACCACGGCACACAGGAGATGCAGGTAAATGCCTGCGGACAGCCGGCTTTGGCTTTAACACCTTTTATGTCCTTGCAGTTTTCCATATCCTGCACACAGTCCCGGTAAAATTTTTCCCGGTCATCATCGTAATAAGTCCAGATATCAGAAAAGGTACAGTCATCTTCGTGGAAGATCGTATACTGTGGGTGGCTGACATCATAATACCCCAGTTCGTCCTTTTCGTTGACAGCCATGCGGAAAGCCGGAATTTCGTTTATTACCTTCATAATGTAATAAATCATCATAGGATAAAACCGCAGCTTTCTTTCCTTGCAAAACTGTCGCAGCTCCGTCACGTCCAGATTGACATTGACCTGATAGCTGGTTTTGAGCTGGGTAGTGTAATATTGATAATGTTCTTTTCTGGGCCATGTTTCCATATCAATCTTAATGAAGCTCATTTTATATCCGCCTTTCCTTTTTGGTAACACTTCATCTGCTCTGCGTTCGTTAGCACGCCGCATATACAATCGTTAGAACCATTATGCCATGCCCTAAGTTTTTCATATGCGTGGTTCAATGGTTCTTACCTTACGGCAACGCCGCATATACAATCGTTAGAACCATTGTACCATATTTTTGCTTTTAAGAAAATACCCCCTTGCGGCTTTTGGTGCCAAGGACATCGCATTGCCGCAGGAGGGGGAACTTTCTCGCTTGTTTATTTCTTTACGTTGGATTATCAGTATTTGCTTATTTCATCTCAGAAAGCCGCTTATAGTCCTCAAATCGCTCGCGAGCATCGGCTTCCGTCTTTTCAAAGAGTTTTTCAGCAGTATCCGGGAACTCCTTGGCAAGGGAAGCGTAGCGCACCTGATCCATAATAAAGCTGCGGAAGCTTTCTGTTGGCTTACCAGAATCTAAGATAAACGGATTCTGCCCTTTTTCCTTCAGCTCCGGATTGTAGCGATACAAGTTCCAATAGCCGGAAGCCACTGCATCCTTGATGTTCTGCTGTGATTTACCCATGCCTTTTTTCAGTCCATGATTGATACACGGTGCATAGGCGATGATCAGGGACGGACCATCATAAGCTTCTGCTTCGGTAATTGCTTTGATCAGCTGCTGCTTATCAGCACCCATTCCAACCTGTGCTACATAGACATAACCGTATGCCATGGCCATTTTTCCCAGGTCTTTCTTCTTGATCTTCTTGCCGGCTGCTGAGAATTTTGCAATCGCTGCTGCCGGTGTTGCCTTGGAAGCCTGACCACCGGTATTGGAATACACCTCCGTATCAAACACAAGAATGTTGATATTTTCCCCGGAAGCCAGAACATGATCCAGCCCACCGTAACCAATATCATATGCCCAGCCGTCTCCGCCGACAGCCCAAACGGACTTTTTAACCAGATAATCTTTCAGATCTACAATTCTCTGGCATAAGCTGATTACCACGGAATCGCTGGTGTGCATTTCTTCAATGGCTTCCAGAACCTTATCGCTCTTTGCTCTCGTTTCCTTGCCGTCATCCTTGTATTCCAGCCATTCTTTGAACGCTTCTCTAAGCTTTTCGTCAATATCCAGTGCCAAAAGTGCTCTCATGTTGCTTTCAATCTTTTCCCGCATCTGACGGACTGCCAGCAGCATGCCGTAGCCATACTCTGCATTATCCTCGAACAGGGAATTTCCCCATGCAGGGCCTCTGCCGTTCTTATCGGTGCAGTAAGGCATGGTCGGTGCCGAAGCACCCCAGATGGAAGAACATCCGGTAGCATTGGCAATCATCATACGGTCGCCGAACAACTGTGTGATCAGCTTGATATACGGTGTTTCGCCGCAGCCTGCACAGGCGCCGCTGAATTCGATATATGGCTCCGTAAACTGACTGCCCTTCACAGAATGGCAGTCGGTCAAAGCATCCTTCGCCGGAATTGTTCTGCTGTAATCCCAGTTTTCCGCCTCTGTTTCTGCAATGTCTGCATAGGCAGTCATCGTCAAAGCCTTTTCTTTCGCAGGACAGATGTCAGCGCAGTTTCCGCATCCCAGGCAGTCCAGAGAAGATAACTGCATACGGTAATGTAAGCCTTTCAGCTCTTTTCCAGCTGCCGGTTTCGTCGCAAAATCTGTCGGTGCCGCATTTTTCTCTTCGTCTGTGAGCAGTACCGGCCGGATCGCACTATGTGGGCAGACAAAGGAGCACTGATTGCATTGAATACATTTTTCAGCATCCCATTTCGGCAGGTAGATGGCAACTCCACGTTTTTCGTATTTACTGGTTCCACTTGGGAATGTGCCGTCAACCACCTTTTCAAAGGCGCTGACCGGCAGATCATCACCTTCCTGGCTGTTCATCGGGATCATCAGATTTTCCACAAACTCTGGAATATCCAGCGGACGTTCCCGTGGATCTTCTGCATCCAGCCAGCTTTCCGGTACTTCGATCTTATGAATTTCCCGCACGCCATAGTCCACCGCCTGACAGTTCATCTCAACAACCGCCGGGCCTTTCTTTTTATACGTCTTTTCAATTCCTTCTTTCAGGTATGTGATGGCATCCTCGATCGGAATCACGCCTGTCAACTGGAAAAATGCCGCCTGCATGATCATGTTGATACGATTTCCCAGACCGATTTTTTCTGCAATCTTCCACGCATTGATAATATAGAAATTCGCTTTCTTCTTTGCTAATGCACGCTTCACGCTTGCAGGAAGATAGGCTTCGATAGTTGTTTCGTCGCAAAGGGAGTTCAGCAGGAACGTGCCCCCTTCATTGAGGTCTTTAAGCATATCATACTGTCTTAAATATGCCTGATTATGGCAGGCTACAAAGTCAGCCCGATTAATCAGATAGGTAGACTGAATCGGCGATTTACCGAAACGCAGGTGAGAAACGGTCAGCCCTCCGGATTTTTTCGAGTCATAGCTGAAATAGCCCTGTGCATATAAATCCGTCTTGTCACCAATGATTTTGATCGCGGTCTTGTTTGCCCCGACCGTTCCGTCAGAGCCAAGTCCCCAGAATTTACACTTGATCGTGCCTTCCGGTTCTCTGGCAATACCAACCGTATGTGGCAGAGAATGTCCGGTCACATCATCCTCAATGCCGACCGTAAAGTGGTCTTTCGGATGCTTATGATACAAATTGTCGAATACACTGTGAACCATGCCCGGCGTCACATCTTTGGAACCCAGACCGTAACGTCCGCCGTAGACCTCCGGTGCATATTTCATACCGTAAAGTGCTGTTCTGACATCCTGATACAACGGTTCGCCCGGTGCCCCCGGCTCCTTGGTTCTGTCCAGCACCGCAATCCTTTCCACGGTCTTTGGCAGGACTGCAAGGAAGTGTTTCTTGGAAAACGGACGATAAAGTCTGACCTTGATCAAGCCTACCTTATGTCCTTCTGCGATCAGCTTATCCATGGTTTCTTCAATGGTTTCACAAACAGAACCCATCGCAATTACCACGCTGGTCGCATCCGGTGCACCGACGTAATCGAACGGATGATAGGTTCTTCCGGTAAGCTTGCTGATTTCGTTCATATAGTCCTCAACAATATCCGGAACAGCATCGTAATACCGGTTGGATGCTTCTCGGCTCTGGAAGAAAATATCCGGATTCTGTGCAGTGCCGCGGATAACCGGATGCTCCGGATTCAGTGCTCTCGCACGGAATTCTTCTACCGCATCCCAGTCCAGCAGATTTTTCAGATCTTCATATTCTAAAACTTCGATTTTTTGAATTTCATGAGAAGTGCGAAATCCGTCAAAGAAATGCAGGAACGGTACTCTGGATTTAATTGATGCCAGATGTGCGATACCGCCAAGATCCATAACTTCCTGTACAGAACTTGATGCCAACATGGCGAATCCTGTCTGTCTGGTTGCCATTACATCGGAATGATCTCCGAAAATGCAAAGTGCATGGCTGGCAACGGTTCTTGCCGCTACGTGAAAAACGCCCGGGAGCAGTTCTCCTGCAATTTTATACATATTGGGAATCATCAACAGAAGACCCTGCGATGATGTAAAGGTCGTAGTCAGTGCCCCTGCCGTCAGGGAGCCGTGAACTGTCCCGGCTGCACCGGCTTCGGATTGAAGTTCTGCAACTCTGACAGTCTGACCAAATAGATTCTTCTTGCCATAAGCTGCCCATTCATCGACAGTCTCTGACATCACAGAAGATGGTGTGATCGGATAGATTGCTGCAACGTCTGTAAACGCATAGGCAACATGTGCAGCAGCGGTGTTGCCGTCCATAGTAAGAGTTCTCTTTTTATGCATATTATCTTTTTCCTCCAATTCTCCTAGATAATAGTGAATAAAAACAAATTTACCACTTATTCATTTTTTATTTTTTGTCTTTTTACAACAAAATGATGTATCTAATCTATCATAATTTTTACAAAAAAACAAGAGTGTACACAAATGAATACAATATTCATGAGCGCACACTCCTATAAAAACCCCCGCATGGTCTGCGGGGGTTTTCGTGGGATTAAGGATTCTGCTTTCTCAGACAGAATACCTGCCTGAATTTTATTTATTGAATCTTAAGGGATGAAATGTTTGACCACTTCGTGTAGTATTTCTTGCCATCAATGGTTCTCACACCTCTGACTTTGAAATAATACTTTTTACCGGATTTCAGGTTCTTGCTTCCAGTATAACTAAGTGCAGCTGCTCTCTTGGTCGTAAATACTTTTACATATTTTCCATTCTTTGAAGTTGCACGATATACCTCGTAAGCATCTGCCTTATATCCTTTAGATTTTTTCCAGGTAAGCTTTGCTTTCTTCTTTGCAGTTGATGCCGCTGTAAGTTTTACGCTTGTTTTCTTAACTCCGGTAATGGTTTTCTGCGTTTTTTCGTAAGCGTCAACCTCTGCTTTTTCAGCTAGTGCATATACGGAGAAGTGGCTTGTTTCGAAGGTGAAGTATTTAACTTCTGATTCTTTGCCGTTTTCGTCTGTGAACTTTTCGATTACAGTCTTGCCATCGAATTTTTCGATTTTGCCCTTTTCTCCAATATACAAAGCAACTAATTCTCTGCCTAGTAAGTTGTTAGTGATTTCAAGTTTGATTTCAGCTTTGCCGTCTCCAAAGTCTTTGATCTTTTTCTTGCCAGCTAGAAGTTCTAGTGAAATCACATAGCCTGTATCTCCTATGATCTTGCTGTAGTCGCTAACTTCTTCAACATTTAGCTTGAAGGTAAGCTGATCAGCATCGCCAATCTGCTTCTGAATTGCTTCCAATGCCTTCTTATCAAACTTCAGGTTACCTACAGGAGTTTCAATAGCAATCTCTGCGTTAACCTTATTGATAATGTTTTTCACAAGGTCAGCATCAAGTTTTACATTCATAGAATCAGAGATTTTTTCCATTTCAGCATCTAGCTTGTCATTCTTAATGATGATAATGTCAGCCTTTTCTTCAATTGCCCTCTTCATTAAAGCTTCCTTCTGCTCAGCACTAAGCTGAAGTTCAACTGATTTTTCATCCTTACTCTTGACAGCATCTGCCTTAGCGGTAATTTTAACGATCTTCTGACCTTCACCATTTACAGTTTCCTCTACAGTGATTTTGTTTTTATCTTCTGTCGGCTTCTGCTCAGGTGCTACAGGTACTACACCACCGCCGCCGCTGAACGGAATGGCTTCAAACAGTTCATTTGCAGTTGCAACGTTCGCCTTGATGCCTGTGATTTCAACGTCTACAGTTTTGTCGGCGTTAATGTTAAAGCTAAGCTCATTGCATGCGTCCTCGATCTTTACACCAGCAACCCACGCCTGCAGTTTCGCTTCGTCCGGCCGGTATCCACTGTTAGGCGTCAGCTTGAAGCTTACGTTGCTGCCTACTCTGACAAAACCAACAGCTGCGCCATCGGCGATTTTGTCTGTTTTGATAGTGCCTGCAGTGTAATTTTTTCCGCCAGCGTCAACCTTCACAAGTTTGTTAACAAAATTATCAACGTTCACAGATTTTTCTTCTGTGATGCCCTTTAGAACGATGGAGTAAACTCCGTTGTCGTAGCTTGCTTCTACAGCCCCGCTGCATCCGCTGAACGCTGCCTTAACATCATTGAGCGAAGTTGCACAATTTGAGTTAGGAGTCAGAGTCAGTTTCACAGTTCCGCCTGTTCTTGCCTCTACTGATGAACCTGCCGGATTTGTTGAATCTTCCTTCTTGATTGGAGTTACATATGTGAACTCTACGGAAGCATTGCTGCCTGTAACGCTGATGTTTTTCGTTTCTTTATCCTTGAAGTAAACTCTTACGGTCTGATTTCCTTTGTATCCATCAACGCGGTATACAGGGTCTACCATAATGTCACCGTCGCTATCTGTTACCTTAATTGTGTTTTCTTCTGTTGGCTGAACGCTTGCTGCTCCCTTGGTTATAGTCCAGTAATCAACCATCTTGCCATCTGCCGGTTCCGCTGAGAATACGACGTCTGCACCACCCGGGATTATGTCTCCGGTCTGAATCTCAGTTCCATCAGAAGTAACTGTCATTGTACCGTCATTGGAATCAGCTGCGTGGAAGTACAGCTCGTATGATGTACTGGAAACCATTACTGCCTGAATTTCCAGAGCACTGTCATCCATGGTAATCCTGCCGCCGGGATAATTCTTGGAGGCAGAAACGAATTTCTTTTCGTCTGTGCCTTCCTTCATGATCCACTGTTCAACCATGCTGCCTGCTGCCGGGGCGACTTTGATGTCGATGGATTCACCCTTGTACATCTCAATAGCTTTTTCGTAATCCTTGTTTTCTTCAAGAACATTGCCGTAAATGTCATATAAGGTGTAAACCAGTTTTCCGCGGCTTTCTGGAGAAACGTTACCTGTTAAGGTATTCTTGCTGTTTTCCTTGAATACTGCTTTTACTGTAGTTGCTGCGCCGATTTCGTCTATAACGTATTCGTCTGCAGTCTTGCTTGTATCGCCGCCGATTACCCAGTGGTCAAATACGAAGCCTCTGTCTGCAATGGCCTTGAATACAACCTTGCTTCCGCCATCTACATTATTGCCTGATTCTACTTCAGTTCCATCGGCTGTGATGACAACCTTACCACCTGCTACGCCTTCAGTTGCAGTTTCAGCAGCAGCTTCTACCTTATAGCTTTCTCTTACAGTGTCGAGACTGATTGTAGTATTTTCAGTTAGGTTGAACTTGTAAGATGTGTTGCTATCTGTTGGCTCTCCATTAATAGTGATGAAAGCGTTTTCTGCTGCTACATATCCGGTCTTAGGCGCAATGTGAATTTCTGTATCACCTTTTACCTCTGCACCGCTTGTGATATAAATCTTTTCATGAGAAGTTCCGTCGTTGCTTTTCTTTTCGTAGTAAGCTGTAACATTACCACTCAACTCGACTCTGTAGCTGTCTCTTACGAAGGTTGCCCGCAGACCGATGTCGTTGGTGCCCATGGTAATAGTAATGGAGCTGGTTCCGTCTTCCGCGACAGTTCCCTTCTTGTACACTGAGTTGAATCCTGTTTCGCTTATGATCCACTGTCCGAAAGTATAGCCTGCCTTTGGCGTAGCCTTGAATTCAAGGTCTGCTCCGCGGCTTACAATTGCTCCTGATTCAAAGTTTTCATCTGTGCAGGTGATATCTCCTCCATCGGTTTTGATCAGGTTAAGGCGTGTTTTCTTTACCTTAAAGTAAACCTTGACCGTTGTTGTGCCTGGATTCATAGCCAAATTCAATCTATTCGGATTCTGAAGCTCATCTGCCGTATAGGTTGCTTCTTCATATCCAACAGCATTCACAACCCACTTTTCTACTTCGTAGCCCTCGTCAGGCGTTGCAAATAACTGAACAGTGGTGCCCTTTGTGTATTTGCCTGTAGCTAAACCGTTTTCGCTGATTGCTGCAGTACCTACATCCTTAGAAACGTTATTCGTATCTGTATATTTTTCTGCAGAAACATTCAGCTCATAAGTCTGACCGATTACGGTGTACACTGCGCTTTCGAAGCTTACGTCGTAGTTTGCGCGTTTAGCTTCTGATGCGTTTTCCTTGAAGCATGGCATAATTGTGTAATTACCAGGATCGTCGTTACTAAGCGTTGTCTCGTTGCCTGCTGAGTTATATGCCTTGTATACAACATCTAGGTCTGCCGCTGTCACGCCTGCAACATTTGTCTCCAGCTCTGGAGGAGTTGCGTTTATATCAGAAACATTATCTTTTGCTTTAGCAGAAACGATCAACGCTTTCTTCTCCACAGTGAACGCTGCAGAAGCCACCGGTTCTGCATTAGCATCGTTCGATGTGTATGCGTACATCATGTACTTTCCTGCATCGAGTTTTTGTCCAACAGTGAATTCCCCCAATGAAGCATTTTGTGAAGTCTTGTACTTGTAAGTAACAGCGTCTTTTACTTCTGTTGTGTCGGATGTTCCAGCTGCTACTGTGTATAGTGTAGGAACTATTTCATCGCCGTATGTGAACTTAGTTACTGTTTGCTCGGCAGCATTTTTCATGTTAAGCACATAGCCGTTTGCGCTGCCTACTGCCACAATCTGTCCGATTTCCTGAGTCTTGTCTTTGAAAACACTGTCTCCGCCGTAATAGTATTTTACAGTGTAGGTGCCTTCTGCCAAGCCCTGTACATCAAGCCTTGCCTCTGAGTAATACTTGTTCTCGGATACATCATTACCCATATTGAAGGACTTCGTGCCTGTGCTTGGCGTTAACGCAACCACTCTTGTATTTTCATAGTCCTTACCCTCAATGGTAATTGTTACATTTCCGGTAGGGGCAGTCGTATTATTGTAATTTGCAGAATGAATTTCCACTTCTGCATGGATTCCGTTTATATCTAGTTTCTCGCCATACTTTTGGGCCTTTGCTGTTAAAACAACCTCCGGCGTTCTCTTGGTATATACGGTTTCGAAAGCATCTGTGTAAGCTGAAATTGAGAACTCTTTCTGAGAAGTTGTGTCAAAGTAAATTGCATTGACTCTACATCTGTAAGTTCCCTTATCAGCAGCTGATGCATTGGCGATAGTCAGTTTATTGGTCTTGAAGGCCGGCATGTTTTTCCATTCGCCTCCGACCAGCTTCTGCCACTGGTATGAAAGACTCTTGTACTTTGTCTCTTCAGCAACTGTTACAATCGCCTCACCTTCAGCATCCGGATAGATTGCCAGCTTGCCCTTGTCCTTGCCATCTTTAACAAGTCCCGATACCGTCATCTGCGGATATCCTACCGTCGTCTTGGTTCTGCATGAAATAGGCTCGCTGTAGATACTTACCTTAGGATTGTATGTGGATTCTGTCTGAATCTGATACTTGTATTCCGTATATGGGCTCAGACCCTTGTCAGTGTAAGTGAATTCGTATTTGTCACCATTTTTCACGCCCTTGGAGAAAGGAACGTATTCCAAACGATAGCTTCCGCTTCCGTCAGGGAATTCATAGTATCTGTAGAGCTGGAATCCTGATACGAATTTGTCGTATGTCCAAGTCAGAGTTACTGAGTCGGCAGTAGTTTCTGCCACGTTCTGCTCAAAGTCTTCCGGCAGTGAAGCTGGCTGCTGCACGTCTGTTACCAGATAACTTACTACAGGGAATTCCATGTCGGCACCCTTGTATTTGTAGCAGAATATCTTCCAGTTCATATTGTAACCGTATGGTTTTGCTTCTGCCGGCATTGCCTGCAGTTCTCCGGAGAAGGAACTGCCTTCGGTAGTAATGTGTACCGTTCCGCCCGTTCCCTCAAAACCGGCAATGACTCCTACGGTCACACCTCCGGCGCCGGCACCTGCTTTCGCTTCCACAGTGCCCACATACGAGTAACTGTTGCTGTTACTCTTAGACATGGCGATTTCCTGAGTGATAGTATCTCCTCCACCCTTGGAAGTGAAACCTACGGATGCAGGTGTTCCGTTATACTGTGCGATGACATTGTAACCTGCCGTACTTGATGGGTAGCTGGATGGATCGCCGATTTCATGGCGAAGCACGCTTTCCGCAATTGTTGGCAGGATGCTGTAATCCTCTGCAATCGTTTCATATTCGCTTAGGTCAAGCAGTTTGACGCAAGCTTCATGCGGAAGGTTCACTTCTGTTAATACTTTTTCATATTTTCCATTTTCATCCGGCACATAGGATTCGTACTGATAGATTTCCATTGGGATGGAGTATAATGCGACCTTGTCTTCGCCTGATGTTGCGCTATAGGAAACGGTCTGCTCCAGGCTGGACGTTTTTTCAGTCTCCCAGGTGAAACCATGCGTCACAACTGCCTCTGCTTCCGTCTGTCCGATCTTAACGCCGAAAACTGAGATTTCCTGCTCGAAGGATACATAAGCGCCGACAGTAATGGTTGGTCCACCGGTCGATCCACTTTCAGCACCTGTTGTGCTGGAGTACCTG
>CAKQVC010000030.1 GCA_934277655.1 uncultured Clostridia bacterium | reverse complement strand
AGACACAGGAATGGTCTGCTCTGGGAGAAAAACTCAATGCATATCAGGATCAGAAGTATCAGCAGGAAATTAAAATGGCGAAAAATGAAACGCAGTTGGATACTTTCAAGGAAAAACTTTGGGATGAGTTTGAAATCTCCTATGCACAGGCACTGCAGCATAAGCGGCAGGATTTCGTCCTGAGCACGGCTTCCAGAGAAAGTCGGGAAGTAAAAGCGAGGATCCGCCAGCTTGGCGATGTGAATATCGGTTCCATCAAAGAGTATGAACAGGTCAGCGAGCGATATAAATTCCTTACGGAACAGCGTGCAGATATTCTGGAGGCTATGCAGGAACTGCAGACGATCATTGCGGATATGGATCGGACGATCAAAACTCGATTTAAAGAGAATTTTGATCAGGTTGTTATTAATTTTGAGAGCATCTTTAAGGAACTTTTTGGAGGCGGACAGGCAGAATTAAGGCTGGATGATGAAGAGAATCCTTTAGAATCCGGTATTGAAATTGTGGCACAGCCACCAGGAAAGAAGCTACAGAACATTAATCTGATGTCCGGTGGCGAAAAGACCATGACTGCAATTGCGTTAATGTTTGCGGTACTGAAGACAAAACCGACGCCATTCTGCATTCTGGATGAGGTGGAGGCAGCGTTAGACGATTCCAATATTGAACGTTTTGCTAATTATTTGCGGAAGTTTGAAAACATCCAGTTTGCCGTTGTAACCCACCAGAAAACAACGATGGAACATGCAGATGTGCTTTATGGTGTTACCATGCCGGAACAGGGAATTTCAAAAGTACTGTCTCTGCGTCTGGGAGACAATTTTGATTTATAGTTATATAACAATTATGCCTTGTCAGGCTACAGCAAGGCGGAATCCGTGGTAAATCGTTTGTAGCCGGAAAGGCTATGTGAAATTATATGTCATTATTTAAAGAAAAAAAGTCTTTTTTTGGAAGACTTTCTGAAAAAATTGCAGATACGATCATGCTCCGGGCAGAAGTGAATGAGGATTTGATGGACGAACTGGAAGAAGTCTTGATAACATCAGATATCGGAATGGAAACCACTATGAGGATCATGGAAGAATTGCGGGCTAGAATCAAAAAAGAATATATTTCGAGACCGGAAGAAGTGACGAAGGCTCTTCAGAGGATCATGACCGAGGCGGTAGATAAACAGGAGGCACAGCTGCTTTGCGAGGAAACTCCTCTGGTCATTTTAATGATCGGGATCAATGGCGGCGGAAAAACCACGACGATCGGCAAGCTGGCACACCGGCTGAAAAAAGAAGGCAAAACGGTTATGCTTGCAGCGGCTGATACTTTCCGTGCAGCTGCGGCGGAGCAACTCGTGATCTGGGGCGAGAGAAACGGCGTCAATGTGATTCGGCATCAGGAAGGTGCAGATCCATCCGCTGTTATTTATGATGCAGTTCAGTCAGCCAAGGCGAAACATATCGATGTCCTCATCTGTGACACGGCGGGCAGATTGCAGAATAAGAAGAACCTGATGAATGAGCTGGAAAAAATGAATAAGATCATTACCAGAGAATTTCCTGAAGCACATAGGGAGACTCTACTGGTTCTGGATGCCACAACCGGCAAAAATGCGGTGTCTCAGGCACAGGAATTTGGTCAGGTTGCAGATATTACAGGAATTGTGATTACCAAGCTGGATGGTACAGCGAAAGGCGGGATTGCAGTAACCATAGCAGATGAATTTAACATGCCGATCAAATTTATCGGTGTCGGCGAAGGTATCGAGGATCTGGAAGCCTTTGACCCGGAGCAGTTTATAGGAGGAATTTTTAATGAGTAAACCGATTGTTGCGATCGTAGGCAGACCGAATGTTGGAAAGTCTACTTTCTTTAATAAAATTGTCGGCAAGCGTATTTCGATTGTAGAGGATACGCCGGGCGTGACAAGGGACAGAATTTATGCGGAAGCAGAATGGAATTCGGTACATTTTGCTTTGATCGATACAGGTGGAATCGAACCATCCAGCGCAGATGTGATTCTTTCTCAGATGAGAGAACAGGCACAGATCGCGATGGATATGGCAGATGTGATTTTATTTATCGTAGACGGCAAGGACGGACTTACCCATGCGGATCGTGAAGTTGCAACCATGCTGATGCGGACAGGGAAAAAGGTAATCCTTGTTGTAAATAAAATCGACACTCCATGGAAGCTTCCGGATGATTTCTATGATTTTTATGAACTGGGATTAGGCGAGCCAATTGCAATTTCAGCAGCAAATATGCTGAATTTCGGGGATGTGCTAGACGAAATCGTCCAAAGTTTTCCAGAGGACATAGAGGAAGAAGATGACGAAGTGACGAAAATCGCAGTCATTGGGAAACCAAATGTAGGAAAATCCTCGTTAATTAACTGCCTGCTGGGCGAAACGAGAGTCATCGTATCTCCGATCGCAGGAACGACCAGAGACTCGATTGATACGCCTTTTGAAAAGAATGGAAAAAAATATATTTTAATTGATACAGCGGGAATCAGAAGAAGATCCAAGGTCAACGAGGACATTGAAAGATATAGCGTTATCCGTGCAATCGCAGCAATCGAGCGCTGTGATGTCTGCCTGTTGATGATCGATGCAGCAGAAGGCTTGACGGATCAGGATAAGAAAATTGCAGGTGTTGCCCATGAAGCTGGTAAGGGAATCGTTATCGTGGTAAATAAGTGGGATCTGATTCAAAAAGAGACCAACACGATGCGTGATTTCAGAAGACTGATCGAAGCAGATATGCAGTTTATGTCTTATGCACCATCCATTTTCATCTCAGTAAAAGATAAACAGAGAGTGAATCAGGTTATCGAGATGGCAGAATACGTTTCAGAAAAGCGTGCACTCAGAGTACCGACCGGCCAGCTTAACAGCTTGATCCAGGATGCCATGATGATGAAACAGCCACCTTCGGATAAAGGAAGAAGACTGAAGATCTATTATGTGACACAGGTTGGTGTCAAGCCACCGCTGTTCAGTCTGCAGATTAACAAGAGAGAACTGATGCATTTTTCTTATGCAAGATACCTGGAAAACAGAATCAGAGAGGGATTCGGCTTTGAAGGAACCTCTATCAAGTTTGTTTTCCGTGAAAAGGGCGAAAAAGTATAAATAACAGAAACGGAAAAAAATATGCAAACAGATATTTACAGTATATTGGTAATTGTGATTGCCTATCTGATCGGAAACATTTCACCATCTATTATTCTTGGCAAAATCCATGGGATTGACATCAAGAAAGAAGGAAGCGGAAATGCCGGGACGACCAATGCACTGCGCGTTCTTGGAAAAAAGGCGGCGCTGATCACGTTGGTCATTGATATTGGCAAAGGAATCCTGGCTGTCCGCCTGGGAATGCTTTGTGGATTTATGATCGGCGGGCTATGTGCACTGGCAGTGTTCTGCGGTCATATCTGGCCATGCTTCTACCGATTTAAAGGCGGAAAAGGTGTTGCTACGGCGTTTGGTGCGATTCTGGCGATTGACTGGAAACTGGCACTTATCATGCTGGCTGTTGCAGCAGCAGGTCTTCTGCTCAGCAAAAGAATGTCGGTAGGATCCCTGCTGGCAGCTGTCAGTTTTCCGCTGCTGTGCTGGTTTATAAAACCGGATTTCCTTGTAGTTGGAAGCATTATGGCACTGATCATCATTATAAAGCACAGAGCCAATATACAGAGATTGATCCGGGGGGAAGAACCTCCGATGGGAATTTTTAAGTCAAAGGACGAAAAAAATAAAGAAAAATAAGAACAAGATAAATGTCAAAAAACGAATCGGATAATAAAGAAACAAGTTTCATGATCCACTTGAGAATGGGAGAGAAAAGATGGATGAAAGAAAAAAAATAGGGGTAATCGGAGCAGGCAGTTTTGGTACAGCACTTGCGATTTTGCTCAGCAATAAGGGGCATGAGGTAACTTTGTGGGCCAGAAGGGCAGAACATGCAGAAGAAATGCGGACGACCGGAAAAAATAGCCACTATCTTCCGGATGTAAAGATTCCGGCGGCTGCGAAAATTACGGACAACCTCGAAGAAGCAGCAGGAGAGCAGGACTTTCTTGTTTTCGCTGTTCCCACACAGACTTTTCGCAGTGTATATCAGCAGACGCTGGCATATCACGATGCAAAGACTCCGATCATAAATGTGGCAAAGGGAATTGAAAAAGGAACGCTGATGCGTTTGTCTGAAGTTGCGGCAGAACTTCGACCGCAGGTCAGATATATCGCATTGTCAGGGCCGTCTCATGCAGAAGAAGTTGCAAGGTGCCTGCCAACAACGGTGGTTGTTTCGGGAAAAGAGAAAGAGCTTGCCATAGAAATACAAGAGGTCTTCAGCACGGATCGCTTCCGTGTATATACCAACGATGATCTCATCGGTGTAGAACTGGGTGGAGCATTAAAGAATATTATTGCACTGGGAGCTGGAATTTCAGATGGACTGGGATTTGGAGATAATGCCAAAGCTGCAATGATGACCAGAGGCATTACGGAGATGACAAGACTGGGACTGACGATGGGTGCGAAGGCAGAAACGTTTTCAGGGCTGGCAGGAATCGGCGATCTGATCGTAACCTGTACCAGTATGCATTCACGAAACAGAAAATGCGGGATACTGATCGGTCAGGGAAACAGTGTAGACGAAGCAGTGCAGCAGGTAGGAATGGTTGTGGAAGGACTTTCGACAGCAGAAGCAGCCAATGCTCTAGCAGAGAAGAAAGGTATTGAGATGCCAATCACGCAGTGTATTTATCATATGATCCAGGGAAATGTGAATGCACAGGAAGCCGTAGACCTTTTGATGGGAAGAAAAAGAAAAAATGAGATGCATATCATCTGACTACATGAGATTTAGGGCTTGCAGTAAGAAAGAGATGCATGTATGATATAGTAAGGCACAGAAAAAGACTATAAAATTTGGAGAAAAACATTGACAGAAACGAAGACATTTCATATTACAACTTTCGGCTGCCAGATGAACGAGCACGATTCAGAAACACTGGCTGGAATGTTGCTTGAAAAAGGATACCAACCGGCAGCTGAAAGAAAAGATGCAAACATTGTTATTTTCAACACCTGCAGTATCAGAGAAAATGCAGACAAGCGTTTTTTCGGAACACTGGGACAACTGAAAAAGAAAAAGATGGAGCAGAGAGAAAACTTTACTGTCTGCGTGTGTGGCTGTATGATGCAGCAACAGCATATTATTGATACAATCAAGGCAAAGTATCCGTGGGTGGATGTTATTTTCGGAACGAATAATATTCATCAGCTGCCGGAACTTCTGGATAAGCTTTACCAGGAAAAAGAGAAACAACTTTCGATTCTGGCAGACGGAGACGAAATCGTGGAAGGACTTCCATCGAAGAGACTGTATCAGCATAAAGCATTTGTGAACATCATGTTTGGCTGTAACAATTTCTGCACTTACTGTATTGTGCCTTATACCAGAGGCAGAGAACGAAGCAGAAAGCCGGAAGATATTATAAAGGAAGTTGAAAATCTGGTTTCCGACGGTGTAAAAGAGATTACATTGCTGGGTCAAAACGTAAATTCCTATAAAGGCATCAGTGGAGAGACCGGAGAAAATGTTGATTTTGCGGACTTGATCTACAAACTGAATGAGATAAACGGTCTGGAGCGGATCCGCTTTATGACAAGCCATCCCAAAGATATCTCGGACAAGCTGATTGAGGCATACGGCAAATGCGAAAAGCTGTGTCACTATATTCACCTGCCGGTACAGGCAGGGTCCAGCAAGGTTCTGAAAGAAATGAACCGCAGATATACAAGAGAAAGTTATCTGGAAAAAATCAAAAAGTTGCGGGAGGCAGATCCGGAGATTGCAATTTCAACGGATATCATCGTAGGTTTCCCCGGGGAGACAGAGGAAGAATTTGAAGAAACTCTTTCACTGTGCGAAGAGGTGCGCTATGATTCGGCATTTACGTTCCTGTACTCGATCCGAAGGGGAACGCCTGCAGAAAAATTTGAGAATCAGGTACCGGAAGAAATCAAACACGAGAGATTTAATCGCCTTGTAGATGTGATCAACGGTATCTCTGCAGAAAAAAATGCAGCTTATGTAGGAAAAATCGAAAAAGTTTTGGTAGATGGGCCATCCAAGACAGGATCCCAGACTTACAACGGCAGAACGGAAACATTTAAACTAGTTAACTTTAGAGGCACGCCGGATATGATAGGACAAATCGTTAATGTTGAAATCACAAGCGCAAACACGTTCAGCTTGGAAGGAAGGATTAGTGAGTAATGGATATTTTCTCTGTTATTAAGCTCTTTGGTGGGCTGGCAATGTTCCTATACGGAATGGAAGTAATGGGAGACGGACTGAAGAATGTATCAGGATCCGCATTGAAAAATGTTTTAGGCAAAGCGACACAGAATGTTGTCATGGGAGTCATTACCGGTATGCTGGTAACGGCTGTCATTCAGAGTTCTACAGCAACAATCGTACTGGCTGTGGGCCTGATTAGTGCTGGCATTCTCAACTTAAAACAGGCAGTCAGCATTGTTATGGGTGCGAATATCGGAACCACGATCACAGCTCAGATCATCCGCCTGATGGATATTGATTCAACCGGCAGTCTGGTACTTGAATTTTTCAAGCCGTCAACATTGGCACCGATCGCATTGATTATAGGCGTGATTCTCATCATGTTTGTAAAAAGCAATAGAAGTGCAACAAGCGGAGAAATCTTCGTAGGATTCGGTGTTTTGTTTTCTGGTCTTATTAATATGACGGCAGCGGTCGAACCTCTGGCACAGTCGCAGGAATTCCTTGATCTGATGAGCCGGTTTAGCGACAAACCGCTTCTGGCACTCCTGATCGGGTTGGTAGTTACCGTTATCGTACAGAGTTCTTCTGCGACCGTTGGTATGATTCAGGCAATTTCCGTTACCGGTGCAATGTCATTTAATCTGATCTATCCGCTGATTATGGGTATCAATCTGGGAACCTGTGTTACGACTGCAATGGTATGTTCCATCGGATCCTCGAAGGACGCAAAGCGAACTGGTATCGTCCACATTGCATTTAATGTTATCGGTACGATCGTATTTATGATCTTGATGACCATTATCCGGTCGGTTGGGTTGCTCCCTGAATTGTGGACGAGCGTTGTAAACAGTGGAGACATTGCAAATTTCCAGACGTTATTCAACCTTGTAACGGCAATTATCCTAGTGCCATTTGCAGGACAGCTTGTAAATCTGTCGCTGCATATCGTGAAACCGGATGCAACGGAAGCAGAAGATAAAGCTGATTTAGTTGCTCCGGATGAAAAGCTCTTCCAGGTGCCTGCCATGGCCTTGGCAGAATCAACGAAGGCAATCGCACATATGGGCGAGGTTGCTTTTAAAAATCTGAGAAGAAGCTGCAAGCTGGTTGAGAACTTTGATGCAGGAAGAGTGGCTGTCATCAATGAAAATGAGGACAATCTGGATTCCTTTACAGACACCATGGACGGCTATCTGGTAGATTTGTCACAATATGTGGAAACGGATGATGACAACCGGCATATTAATGTTCTGATGCAAGCAAGCACGAATTTTGAAAGAATTGGCGATCATGCGCTCAACATTACAGAAGTTGCCGAAAATATGAATCTGGAGAAACTGGAATTTACAGATGATGCTAAAGAAGAATATGAACTGGTTGTGGAAGCGGTTCTGGAAATTACACAGATAACCGTAGATGCGTTCCAGACGCTGGATGTCATGAAGGCAAAGGCAATCGAACCTTTGGAAGAGGTTATCGATGACATTGTCGCAACCTTAAAGGACAGACATATCGAGCGTCTGAAACAAGGCAGATGTACGACTCCGAACGGTCTTGCTTTTGTGGATCTTCTTACGAATCTGGAAAGGGCTGCAGACCAATGCTCGAATATCGGACTTTTGATCTTAGGAAAGAGCGATAAAACCATTATGAACAACCACCATGGTTATGTAAGAGAACTGCATAAGGGCGGCGAAGAAATCTATAATAATGAAGTAAAGAAGAGACGCCAGCAGTATCTGAGCAGACTGAACAGTGTAAAATAAGAAGCTGAAAAGAAAAAAGAATATCCCCTCCGCATTCTGCATATAAATGATAAAAAATCGAAATGCAGGCATGACGGAGGGGTTTTTATATGATAAACAGAACGATTTATGACGATATTGCCAAACGTGCAGATGGAAATATTTACATAGGAGTAGTCGGCCCTGTAAGAACCGGAAAATCTACCTTTATCAGGCGCTTTATGGATGTACTGGTTTTCCCACAGATCACAGATTCTTATGAAAAAACAAGGATTATGGATGAACTGCCGCAAAGTGGAGAAGGGCGGACCGTGACGACCACAGAACCTAAATTTATTCCACCAGAAGCGGTAAGCGTTACATCGGAAAGTGGTGCAGAATTTCAAGTGCGCCTGGTGGACTGTGTCGGTTATATGGTACCGGGAGTGTTAGGTGACAAAGAAGAGGGCAAAGATCGAATGGTATCAACGCCGTGGATAGACGAAAAAATTCCGTTTTCCCAGGCGGCAGAAATGGGAACAGAAAAAGTTATACGAGATCATTCGGTCGTCGGGATCGTTGTGACTGCGGACGGTTCTTTCGGAGAAATCCCTCGAAAAAATTATGAAGCTGCAGAAGAAAAAACGATCAGTCAGCTGAAAGATCTGAAGAAGCCTTTTGTTATATTGCTGAATACAACGCAGCCTGATTCAGAAAACAGCAGGATTCTGTCGGCAAGGCTAGAAAAAAAATATGACATTCCGGTTATGGCAGTAAACTGTCAGCGGATGAGCGAAGAAGACTTCAACCGGGTATTTGAAAAAATGCTTTATCAATTTCCTGTCTGCGAAATTGACTTTAAACTTCCGGGCTATCTGGATGCACTTTCCAGAACCCATTGGATCAAGGAAACCATACTGAATCAGATCAAAGACTGGATGCAGGACTTTCAAACGATCGGAGAGGTTTTAGATACCTGTAGTGCGATCGCAGACGGGAAGATTATGACCGAAATACAGATTACAGGGGCAAGTCTTGCTGAAGGAACGATATGTCTGGAGCCAAAGCTGGAAGAAGACCTTTATTATAAAGTGATCGAAGAACTGATGGGGGCGCCGATCACCAATGACAGTCAGCTGTTCTGCCTGCTCAGGGAATATGCAGACGCTAAAACCGCTTATGATGGCATCAAAAGCGCTTTGCAGCAAGTTCAGACAGCCAATTACGGAATTGTAGCTCCTAAACTTTCAGAAATGGTTCTGGAAAAACCGGAAGTCTTTCGCCAGGGAAATAAATATGGCGTGCGGATCCGTGCAAAAGCTTCCTGCCTTCACATTATCCGAACAAATATTACGACCGAAGTTTCACCGGTAGTCGGAACAGAAGGACAGTCCCGGGATCTGGCAGAAAATCTTACCCGGCAGTTTGACAGCGAAGAGTCAGATATATGGGAGACCAATATTTTTGGAAAGAGCTTGAAAGAAATGGTTACCGAGCAGATGGAAAATAAGGTCGATAGCGTTCCGGCTGTGCTTCTAACCAAGGTTCAAAAGTCGCTGCAGAAAATCAGTGATGAAGGAAAGGACTATTTCATCTGCATTATTCTGTAGTAGAACGTCCATACTATCTTATATGAAAAGAACAGGAAATACGAAGGAAAAAAGAAAAAGAAGAATGCCTCCATCTGGATCCGGAGATCAAAAAGATAAGCTAAAATCCATAAAAACGACAGGAAAGCAGAAAATCCTCATTTTCGTTGTCTTCCTTACTGCACTGATTACAACTTTTCTGGGAAGTGCCTTAAACCTTTCTGTTCCGGTAATGAGCGATGAATTTGGATGCAGCGCGCAGGATGCGGGATGGGTGGTAACAATCTATATGCTTACCTGTGCATCTTTGGCCATACCTTTCGGGGCAGCAGCAGACTGCGTCGGAAGGTATCGGATCTTAAGATTGGGACTTCTCATTTTTTCGGCAACAGCAGTTAGCGCGGCTTTTACTGAAAATCTCAGGTCGATGCTTGTGATCAGGTTGGGACAGGGAATTGGTGCATCCATGATCTTTGCGACCAATCTTTCTATTTTAGTTGGAGCTTTTGATGAAAGCCGGCGGGGGAAAGTCCTTGGAATATCAACGAGCGCTACTTATATTGGATTGTCCCTGGGACCGGTATTGGGCGGAATTTTGAGCAGTCGGCTGGGGTGGCAGTCCGTTTTCTTTTTTGCAGCAGCAGTATCTGTGACAGCTTTGGCAGGGTCCTTTTTTCTGGGAAAGGAAGAAAAATCAGTTAAAGATACAGATTCTCATACCGCGTCAGCAGTCTCAGGGATTCTTCTGACAGCTTCTGTGGGCTGTAGCATGTATGGGCTTTCGCGTGCTTTTCAAAGCCTGTATGCCTTGCTTTTTCTTGCAGCAGGGATTTTTCTTTTTTTTATTCTTTTTAAAATCGAAAAAAGAAATACGAATCCGATGATTAACTTTCGGCTTTTTCATGAAAACAGAGCATATACTTTTGCAAATCTGGCGGCATTGATACAATATGGATCTGTTTTTGCAGCAAATTATGTTTTATCCTTATATCTGCAGACGATAAAAGAACTGTCAGCACAAACTGCAGGGATGATCCTGGCGGTATCTACGATTCTGATGGCACTGCTTTCGCCACTGATCGGAAAAAAATCGGATAAGTTTTCTCCGAAAAAAATTTCTGCTGTGGGAATGGCGGTTTGTGCAGGAAGTCTGGCAGTTCTCTGTATTTTGCAGGAAAAAAGTAGTATCTGGTTCCTTATTGCAGTATTGGCTGTGTCAGGAATAGGATCTGCACTGTTTGCGGCACCTAATACCAGTGTTGTTATGAGCTGGGCGGACGAAAAAAATCGCAGCAGCATTGCGTCAGTACTTGCAACCATGCGATCTATGGGACATACAACAGCTATGGTAATTGTAACGGCTGTGACAGGAATCAAAATGGGAAGCAAAAGTTTTGCGCAGGCAGAACCGCAGGTATTTATGGAAACCATGCATTTGATTTTCCCAATACTGACAGGATGGTGCATCCTAGGAATTTTTATGGTAATCAGACGAAAAATGTGATATAATATTAGACTATAAAAAAAGGGGAAACGGAAGATGCCGATTATATTTATTAATACAGGGCCGCTGTATGTGTGGGTTGCACTTTATGTTATGAATCTGCTGCTGATCTTGACTGTCATATTCGCAGAGCGAAAAAGTCCGTCGGCGACGCTGGCATGGATCATGATCCTGGCGTTTGTTCCGATTGTCGGATTCCTGTTTTATATCGTATTCAATCAGAATATGGCAAGAAGCAAGATAAACAAACTTACGGATAAAGAAAAATATGTAGTCAGCAAGTCGCTGCGGAATCAGATGAAAGAGATGGAACGCGATGACTATTCGTTCCACTGTGCGACAACGAAAAACTGGAGCCATCTGATCAAACTGAATCAGGTATACGCCCATTCCTACTATACGGAAAATAATAATGCGGAACTGATCACAGACGGAACGGTACTGATGGACAAGCTGATGACGGATATCCGTCAGGCGAAAGAATCTGTTAATATCGAATATTATATCATCAAACGTGATTTTGTGGGGATGGCACTAATCAAGCTACTTACCGAGAAAGCAAAAGAAGGACTTGAAGTAAGACTTCTGGTGGATGCACTGGGTGGAAGAACGCTGAACCGATATGTCCTGAAGGACTATCTTGCAGCAGGGGGAAAAGTGGGATTCTTTTTCAGACCGAAATTGAAATTTTTTGGAATCCGGCTGAATTACAGAAATCACAGAAAAATAGTTGTAATTGATAACAAAATAGGATATACTGGCGGATATAATGTTGCAAAAGAATATATCGGCCGAAAAAAGAAATTCGGATACTGGCGGGATACGCATGTACGGATTGTTGGCGGTGCCGTGATGGATCTGTATGGAAGGTTTGTTCTGGACTGGAGATTTACCACGAAGGAAAAGCTTCATATTATATATGAAAATTTTTTGCCGGAAGCGGATAGTCAGCATATCGGTATGCAGATAGTATCTTGTGGACCGGAGTCTCCATCGGAAGAAGTCAAGCGGGCAATGATGAGGATGATCACATTCGCTGAAAAGCGGGTGTACCTGCAGACCCCTTATTTCGTTCCTGACCGGAGCATTGTAGAGTCGCTGAAAATGGCAGTTCAGTCCGGTGTTGATGTAAGGATCATGATTCCGCATATGCCGGATCATATCTTTGTTTATTGGGCGACGTATTCTTATGTAGGGGAATTATTGCGTTCGGGTGCGCGGGCATTTATCTATGATGATGGTTTTCTGCATGCCAAAACACTGGTAGTAGACGGAGAAGTCTGCACAGTTGGATCAACGAACTTTGATAATCGGAGTTTCCGGTTGAATTTCGAAACGAACGCATTTATCTTTGACAGTGATTTTTCATCTCAGATGGAAGCAGCATTCCTGCACGACATGACAAGACACGGCCATGAGCTTACATATGAGGATTATAAGCGGCGAGGCCTTTTGATTCGGGTAAAAGAAGCCTTTTCACGGTTATTGTCGGATATTCTTTAACAGGCATGCAGAACCTGATAAAAGAACAGGAAGACAGGAGACAATACAGGAAGAAAAAAGCAATAACGGAGAAATCCACAGATTTAAAAGGAGGACGGATCATAATGGAAAATAAACTACAGTATTACATGAGGGTTATAAAAGGAGCAAGTTTTGAAAAATTTAACAAGGCTCTTGAGGAAGCACATACAAGATCGGGGAAAAATAAAGCATTTTTGTTCTGCGATATGTTAAACAGCATGGCTCGTTATGGTGCAGGTTATAACGATTACGTTATTTTTGAGTTCTGGAATCTGAATGCAAAGCAGAGAGATACTTATTTGACTCGTTTCAGGAGCAAGAAACTGATCATGTTCATGAACGACCATAGCTATGCACATATTTTCAACAATAAAAA
>CAKQVC010000029.1 GCA_934277655.1 uncultured Clostridia bacterium | reverse complement strand
AGTAGTATTCTGTACCGTCAATGGTTATCGGCTGATAGAAGTTTTTCGGTGCAAAAGTCGTATTCGTGATATCCGCAGTGAATGGGATCAGATAGTAAGTCTTGCCCTCTGACTGGATTTTAACTGCCGCATCTTTCGACAATGTGACTGTACGTTTCGTGCTTCCCGTTACAGAAGCTGCGGTATAAATTACTTCAACATCTTTAGTTGGCTGTTCACTGTAAATGATGCCATAGCCGTCTCCGACTGCTTTATCGCTCTTAGCCAGCGTATCCAGGTTCGCACCGAAGATACCGTAGCTTTCATCTGCATACGTTTCGAAGTATACCGGTCTTTCAGACTCGAAATCTGCCGCCCAGTCGCCATAGTGGACAAGGGACTTCAGTCGAGGGAAGGAATAGTCCGTCAGTCCCTGCTTCATCAGGTTATACGCAATCGTATTGTCGCCACCGGTGGAAGCCGTAAAGCTACTACCCAGTTTCTTTGCTGAATCCTCTTTTGTACTGAGTTCTTTATATGAAACAGCAACTCCGGCAGAGTCGATCGTTTCACTGGTCGGAATATAATATACATTTTCAGCCGGGCTGCCACTCGGAGCGGTTGCATAGGCTTTTTGCGATGAACCGGAAGTTCTGCCGGTACCGCTTTGTAAGCCCATGGTATAGCTACATGCCGCATACGAATTAGTAAGTTTTTTTGCTTTTTGCGAAGTAAATCCGCCTGCACTGATTGTTGCTGTAATATAGCCAACTGCATAGGAATTATCTACAGTGATCTCCGCACTCTCGCTGGATGCACCACCAACCAGTCCGCCGACATTCTGCCCATACAGATAACAATCCGCATAGGAATCATCAATTTTAATGTCCTTTGTGGTATAGCCAACCAGTCCGCCCGTATACCCATTGGTAAATCTTCCGGTTGTTCCGGCTACTGTCGCTGCAAAACTGTCTGAAATCATAAGCTGACTGTCATTATGCCCGATCAAACCACCGATATAGTTTCCGCCACTGATCCAGATGTCCTTTTCATCTTTTCCTGTCAAATCGCCCTGAGATGCGTCCAGATATACCTGACATCCTTTCATACTGGTGATTCCACCATTCGTACCAGTGCCAGCTCCGATTCCACTTGTGGAAGTTTCCAATTTAGCAGCAATTGCACCTGCTGCCGAACCAGTCTCAATCGTTCCGGTGCTACTTGCGATCTTTGCCCCGGAAAGCGTGATATTCAAAAGCTGGCTGCCATAGAACGTATCAAACATGCCCTTCTCGGTATCCAGTCCGTATATAATACTTCTGACAGTGCTGTTCCCGCTTTCTCCGGAGAGCGTATAGCTTCCGTTGTAGGACTGCAGGTTCTTATTTTTAACCGCCTTATATGCACCTTCTCCATAGCAGGAATACCAGTCGTCTATATTTTCTTCATCATTTTCAAAATGAAGGTTATTTTTCTGTGTTGCACTTTTAATCGTAATTCTGGTGTTATCCGTATTGCCGTTGGCATTGATCCCGGAACTTTCATCCAGATTCTGCAGATGTCTGCAATACGTGATAACAGCCTTTGACGGCACTCCACCATCTTTTTCCACTTCGGCAAACAAGCTGTTGGTTTTCGCTTCTGCTGTTCCCTCATCAACCAGGTCGTTTTCACTGGTTGCAGTCACGCTGACCATAATATCCGAGCCCGGAACAAGCTTCGAATAGGCATTTTTAAACTGCTTGTTTTCACCGGACAGATCATCCAGCATCAATTGATAAGCCCATTCCTTGTTTACACGCTTTTGCTGTGTATGGTCGATCGTCTTTTCTACCTTGTTTCCAAAGGTATCGCTGATCGTAATCTTAAATGTCAGGTAGCCACCGTCTGGCGATGCACAGCTGATAACTCCATACAGTTTTTCTTCATTATAAATCTCAATTTTCGGGACCAGTTTCGTGGTATCCAAAGTTACCACGGAATCACCACCGTAGTAGCCTACATTTGCTCCATCTTTCAACCGGTTCTGCTTTACCCGCAACGAATCAAAAGCATCCGGTGTATAGTTCATTGGCTTTTCGCTGTAAAAAACCGCATACACGCTACTGCTGGACGGATCAAACTCGATGACCCAGTTTGCATCCCGAAGTTCTTTTTCAACCCTGCTTTCCGGCAACAAAATATCAGCCGTCGTTAAACTTCCGGTCCCCACTCCTCCTGATATTACATAATACAAAGAATCGGCTGTACGATCCGCATCTGTAGAGTCAACCGGAATCAGCCCCAGCTCCGTAATATCGCCTTGCTTCTCAGGGTCATATAAGTCCGCTCTGCCGCCTGCACTCAGTTCAACGATACGGTTCTGGGCAGCCATATAGATAGCTTCCGCCTTGCTGTCCAGTTCTTTTTGACGCAGTTCTTTCTGAAAAGTTGTCACACTCATTAAGGTCACGCCAAAAAGCACAGCAAGAATCGCCACAACAAGCAGAGTTTCCAGTAATGTAAAACCTGCCCGGCTGCGATTCTTCTGCACTGCCTTTACATCTGTCCTATGATCGTTCTGTCCTGTGCAGCCTGCCTGGCTGCTTCTACAGTTTTTCCTGTCGTATGTATCGTGAATGTTGAAAATCTTTTTCTTCATCGCTTTACCTTCTCGTGTATAACGTTTTCGTGCAGCGAAAATGAAATATCCACTGCAAACTACATTCCTGCAAGACCCTGACCAGAGCCGTCTGTGCTGCCGTCAGCACTCTGTGCATCCGTTCCGTCCTCAGAAGCTATATCTGCCTCCGGCACGTAATTCAGATTTTCTTCGAAATAGGTTACGCTCATGGATGTTCTGACAAGCTGTGTATCCGTTGCTTTTTTTGTGTCTATATTCACATCGGTAATCTGCATTGCGTAGCCTGATCTATATAATTTGTCAATGATCGCTCTTGCCTGTTTGTAGGTTCTGGTCTGGAATGTCATCTCCACCGGACGCTGTACCACGTTGCCGTCATAAACCAACTCACCGAAGTCCAGCGAATAGTCAACAGAACTCTCCATTATTTGGTAAAGCCCGGGCAGGAGATTCGAGCTGTTATCATAAGCAGGAACTTCCCTGCGTACCCCTTTCGCCTTCGCTTTTTCAATTTCCTTTTCCATCAGGTTCATACGGGCAGCCTTAATCTGGTTCGCCGAAAAAGCGGTCTGTTCTTCCATTGTCAGACCCTCATAAGATTCAATTTCCTCGTTGATTGGCTGCAGGATCAGCTTGACATAGCCGATTACAATGATCAAAACTGCCAGTACCAGCAGCAGGACTTTTTCTCTTTGTGTAAATGCTCTGTTCATTTAGTTTGCCTCCTCTGCTGACTGAAGATAAATGGTATCGGAGAAATTCAGGATAGATGCGGCTTTCTGCTCCTCTGTCTGCGCGATATTCAGCTGTACATCGGAAACGATATCCCGCTGTTTCAGTTCCTGGTTCATCCGTGAAATATCTTTCAGATTCATGCCCGTCATCGTCACAACAGCCGTGTTTTTATTGATCGTAACCGTAATAACCTCGCCCCGGCTCATCATCACATCTTCGATCAGATCCAGAATATCCTTGCGGTCTACCGCTACGTAGTTTTCATCTTCTTCATCCGAAATAAAGCTCATGGAATACGCTCTGTACTGCAGAGACACTGAGTCATAGTCTTTTGTTTTTTCCTCCAGTGCCTGATTCTGCTGATGGATCTGGTTATACTCACTTTCTGCTTTATCCAGACGCGCATACTGGTCATACACACCCACCTTAGCAACCAAAATGGCCAGGAGAAGGATCAAAACACCGCCAATCGCCAGTGTTTTTCCGGTATTGTTCTTTTCTCCGCAGGTCATCATATTGATAGACGTCTTCGATGGATACTTTACCTTCCGCACCGGTTTCTCATTCAATTTTTTTAAAATGTTATCTTTCTTTTCTGGTTTTTCTGAATTGTTCATGCTTCTACCTGTCCTCTATTCGCCTGTTACCAGTCCGTAGCCCCTCAGAAAAGCATAGGACTCTTCTTCATCGTTTGCCTGCGTCATCAGTTCCGATGCCGGATGAACTTTAAGATTCGTAACATCTTCAATCATCTGGACCAATGGACGGATGGCTGCTCCACCACCGCAAAGATACAGATCCGAAAGCTCTGCACTCCGATTGTTGTAGTTAAAGAAGTTGACAGCCTTCATGATCTCAACTGCCAGCCGGTTATAAAGACCAAGTGCACTTTCCCCGGAAAGCACATCTTCGTAATTGTTTTCTTTATAGGAATGAGCCACATGCACATCCACTTCCTTCTCATCAGCAATCAGCCGGTCAAGCTCCCGGTTGCCGATGTCAATGACACGTCTGGTTTCATATTCTCCGCCATGAAAAATATGCAGGCGTGTTGTAGTATGACCCAGATCGACGATACAGCAGTCTCTTCCCACCTCCCGGTCAACCCCGTTAATGATATTCGTATACGCACACTCCTGCGGCACAGCCAGTTTCAGCTTGAACCCGGCCCGTCTGAACATCATGCGGTATTTTTCAATATCCTCTTTCAATGCTGCACAGGCAAAAATACGCATTTCATAAGGTTTACCCTCTTCGTCATATTTCATCTCACGTACCGCATAGTCGAAAAGATAATGATGCTTTTCTTCTTTCAGATAATCATTAAACTCATATGGCAGATTAAAAACAAGCTGCCGCTCGGTCATGACCGGCATTGTTACCGTTCTCGTCATCATAACTGCTGTCGACAGGATCACTGCTGCATCTGCTTTTGGCAGACCGCCCTGTTTCGCATGTTCACGGATAAAATCCGCCATGGCATCCATGGAAATGATCTGTCCGTCATCCACGATATTATCCGGCAGCTCCGCCACAACTGTATTCTTAATTTCTTTACCGGTAACATGTACCATCTTAACGGAACAATCCCCGATATCGAATCCAATCCATTGTTTAGCCAAAACACCTTACCTCACTTTCTTATATGCTTTATGTAGATCCGCCTCGCCCCGCAAAATTTTCCTTCTGCACTTTTTCTCTGCGGTCGGGTTTTCTGCACCTTTGGCGGCATATTTTCGTTATTCTTTTTCGATTTACTTTATGATTTCTATGTCTCTCTTCTTTTTCCAACGATCTCACTACCGGAAATTTCTCCTAAAAGAAACTTAAATACCAGTCGATCAGCCGGTTTCCAAAGAGCAGGACCAACCATGCTGCGATCGCGATGGACGGTCCCCATGGGAACGCCCCGGCTGTGATCTCCTCGTCAGCATCACTTCCGTCTGTGCTGCTTTCTGAACTCAGTTCCGCATTTTGTACATTGTCATCGCCATGTAAATACTGACCGTCAGCATCGGCAGCCTCTGTCTCCGTCTCCAATCCAACTTGTTTATTAAAAGTCAGTCCGAAGATGATACCGATGATGCAGGCTGCAAACAGGCACAGTATGTTGTCCTTCCAGCCTAGATACAGCCCGGTCACAAACAGCAGCTTGATGTCACCGCCGCCCATGGCCTCGATACCTCTGAATTTTTCAAATAATAACACGACAGCCAATACCGCCGCTGCAACAGCCAGACCGCCGATCAGGCTGTCCAGACCTTCTGACAGCGGATCCTCCTCAAAAAACAGGAAGACAATACGTGCAAACAGACCGGTTAGAATAAACCGATCCGGAATGATATATCCCTCCAAATCCGCAAAGGAACTTGCCAGCATCACGCTTGCAAATACCATGAATTTGAGTGCTTGGAGCGAGATATTAAATTGTAAAAGGATAGTCACAAATACGACAGCTGAGATAGCCTCCGCCCACACATGCCGGCTGGAAAGTTTTTCTCCGCAATATCTGCACCGTCCGTGATGCACCAGGTAGCTGAATGCAGGCACCAGATCTGCCGGTCCCAGTACATGTCCGCAAAGGTCACAGTGGGATCTGCCTTTGGATACCGGTTCTCCATGAACAATTCTCCATGCCATACAGTTGAGAAAGCTGCCCATGCATGCACCAAAGATTCCTGTCAGAACCACGCTGTAAATCGTAATAAAAGGCGCTTCGTATAACATCGGATTCCTTTCGTCTTAAACGTTGATCTGTTTTTAAGAAAAATCCGGAGACCGCCAACCCAACGGTCCCCGGGAGTGTGTTTGTTTGGATTATGTAATTATAAATTACAATTTAGTTACCAGCATCAGCAGATGTCAGAGTCCATGTGAATACCTTGGAATCTGTTCCGCCCTTAGTGTTTGTCAACTTGGTAGCTGTATATTTAACTGTATAAGGCTCTGCATTTCCTGTAACTTCAAGCTTATCATTGTAATTCAGCTTTCCACCGTCTACTTTTGCTAAGAATCCTTCTGTATTTGTAGGAATTGCGGTGTTATCTGTTAAGTTAGCAACCATGATTTCTGCATATGCAGCTCTGATGTTTGCCACGTCAGCAGCTTCTTTGGATTTGGTTAATGCGTTGTTGAATGTTGGAATAGCAATTGCTACCAGTACTGCGATGATCGCTACAACGATCAGCATTTCCATGATAGTAAAGCCTTTTTTGTTTGCTTTCTTTTTCATTTCTGTTCTCCTTTTCTGTTTCTTTCCTTTACTTTTTCTTTCATTAATAAATATATCTGTAAGCTTCTCCGGGTTGGCAAGAAGCGTCGATATCGTTTTGATTCGGTTTTACAAGCCGGTTTGCAGCAGTTTGTATCTTTTATGCACTTTCTTTACATCGCTCCGTACATGTCGAACATCGGCAGGTATACGCCTAAAAGCAGCAGTACTGCCACAATGGCAAGAGCAATGGTAATGACCGGTTCCATGATGGACAGCAGTCTCTGGCTGCGGATGTCCACTTCATTGCTGAAATAGTTTCCGACGATCTCAAGGGTTTCTTCCATCGAACCGGAGGTTTCTCCCACACCGGTCATTTCGGTCAGGAGCCTGGAGAAATACGGAATCTCACTCATGCAGTCTACCATGCTGCGACCCTGCTCCACGCCCTCTTTGACCTTGCGGATAGCAAGACCATAGACCTTGTTGGTTACGACTTCAGATGTGATCTCCAGTGCCTTGATGATCGGGAGTCCTGATGAAAGCATGGTTGCCATGGTGCTGGCAAACTGTGACGCTGCATTCATGGAATTGATCTTACGAAGAGGTGCGCGAGTCAGCTTAAACCTGCCGATCTTCCGCTTACCATCTTCTGTATTTCTATAATAAGTATAGCCACCGATGAGTGCTGCTGCGATCAGAGCCAGTAACCACCAGTATCCTGTGATAGCCTTGCTGGTTGCAATCATCGCCTTGGTAATCCACGGAAGGTCAATTCCCAGTTCCTCGAATGTAGAAATAAACATCGGAACAGCTACAACCATTACAATAATGAATACCACGATGGCTACCACAACAACAATGGCAGGATAGGTCAGTGTGCTGATGATCTTCTGCTTCATCTTGGCTGATTTGTCATAATAAGTATAAAGTTTGTTGAAACAGGATTCCAGTGAACCGGATTCTTCTCCGGCGCGGACTGTTTCGATAAAGGTCTTAGGCAGCGACGGTGCATTCCGCTCAAAAGCCGATGCCATACTGTATCCGCCGTCTACATCTTCTGCTACCTTCAGCAGCATAGCGCTGACGTTCTTATTCTTGGACTGGGATGATACCATTTCCAGACATCTTACCACCGGAAGTCCTGATGTCAGAATGATGGAAAACTGGGAACACATCATCGCCAGGTCTTTCTCATTGAAAACGACCTTCTTCCTTCTGCGTCCTTTTTCATCTGTTTCCTTAACTTCTTCTATATCTGTAACAATCTTGTAACTTTCTCTCAGTGAGGAAACGGCTTCGAACTCGTCGTAGGACTTGATTACCCCTGACACTTTCGCACCATCTTCCGAAATGCATTTATAGCGGAAAGTTTTCAAACTGGTTCACCTGCTTTCCTTTATAAAAGTAGATATGTCTGTGCATACAGTTCTTCCCTGCCGGAGTACCTGTCCATTTCGCATATCTTTTCGTTTTCATTTACTTTCGTATTACTTTCGTGCTTTCCTGCTTAAAAGCACGAAAAAAAGAGCACCGCAAATCATAGGATTGCAACTGGCTGCCATATGCTTTGCTGCAATAAGGCCCTATAGCTTTGCGTCGCTGTTTTTCAACAGTTTTGCTCTTGAATCTTAACATCTTATTAACATGAGATTTTCGTATATTTCGCATATATTATACGATTTTTAACACTTTATGTCAACGAAAAATGGCGATTTTTATCGATTCTCATGTTTTTTGTGTTTTTCTTATATTTTAATCATAATCCGAATATTTATCAGTATCGTGATCCTTTTGTGACGTTTTTGCTCGTCCGCATATGCTTTTCGGCAACCTCAGCTGTGATCTTACCCTCGCGCAAAAGTTTTGCAACGGCATTATCCATCAGGATGCTTCCTTCTTTGCTGTTCATGGTAATAAAGCTTTCCATCTGCGGGGTCTTGCCTTCCCGGATCAGATTCCGGATGGCATCATTGACAACCATTACTTCACAGGCTGCTACTCTTCCGCCTTCCGGCATCGGCAGGAGCTGCTGGGACATGACCACCTTTAAGGTACTTGCCAGCTGGATACGGATCTGCCGCTGTCTTCCTTCCGGGAAAACGCTGACAATTCGGTCGATGGAATCCACCGCTGAATTCGTGTGCAGGGTTGCGAACACCAGGTGCCCGGTTTCTGCCGCTGTTAATGCAGATTCAATAGTACTCAGATCACGCATTTCGCCGATGAGAATAACATCCGGGTCTTCTCTGAGGATCGCACGCAGTCCGTCATCGTAGGATTCGGTATCCTTGCCGATTTCTCTCTGATTGATCACGCATTTATCCGGCTGATAGACGTATTCAATTGGGTCTTCTAAGGTAATGATGTGTTCATACCGGGTCTGGTTGATGCGGTTCAGCACGGATGCCAGCGTGGTGGACTTACCTGATCCGGTTTCGCCTGTCACCAGAATGATGCCGTTCGGATAATCCGGCAGAGTTTCCGCAACCGGAGGGAGTCCCAGTTCTTCAATAGCCGGGATCCGGTCATTTAAAATCCTGACCGCAATGGCAATATCCCCTGCCGAACGGTAGAGATTGACTCTGACACGAGCACCACATGCTGCAGTAATCGCTATGTCCAGTTCTCCAATCTTGCTGATCGCGTCTGCCTTGGCTCCCGCAATCTGCCTTGCGAGGTCTTCACAATCCTGAGATGACAGATTTTGCGCAGACATGGAACGGATCTGCCCGTCGATGCGGCACTTGATGGGAAGCCCTGCCGTAATATGCAGATCGGATGCACCCTGCATCTGGGCGTCAAAAATAATGTCGTTAATATCGAGCATAAAGTCTCCTTTATTTTACTTGTGTTTTAGGGTCAAACCGGCTGTTTTATGTATTTATTGGTCTATGGATGCCTTCACTCATTCTTGCATTGACACATTTATATATCTATTATATATCCAGGTATTCATACAGTGGAGGCCAGGCCCTAATCTGCTGTGGAGTTGATTGCTTTCAAGGCTTCGTCCACGGTGGTCGTTCCTTCCAGAACCATCTTGCGGCAACATTCCTGCATAGTCACAAAATCGTCTTTTCGTGCTTCATCGAAGAGTTCTTCTGTGGTTGCTCCTCTGGAGATCATGCTACGCAGATTTCTGTCCAGCGTAAAAATCTCGAATGCGGCTTTTCGTCCTCTGTAGCCGGAGTGATGGCATTCCGGGCATCCCTCGCCTTTATAGAGATGGATTTCTTCCTTTTCATCAATCCCTAAAAGTTTCAGTTCGTCCGGTGTCGGTTCATATGGCTTGCGGCAGTGCGGACAGATTTTTCTGACGAGTCTCTGGGAGATAACGCCTTTAAGTGCACTGGAAATCATATAGGATTCCACGCCGATGTCCTGCAGCCTGCTGACTGCCGAAATTGCATCGTTCGTATGTAGAGTGGAAAGCACCAGGTGTCCGGTGATGGCTGCACGGATGGCGATTTCTGCGGTTTCCCCGTCACGGATCTCTCCGACACCGATGATGTCCGGATCCTGTCTGAGGATTGCCGTCAATCCGTTCGCAAAGGTCATGCCTGTCTTATCATTAATCTGGCACTGGTTCACGCCGTCAATGTCATATTCAACCGGATCTTCCAGCGTGACGATGTTAATTTCTTCGTTTGCCAGTTCAGAAAGCATCGCACACATGGTGGTGGATTTACCGGATCCTGTCGGTCCTACCAGCAGGATAATGCCGTTGCTGTTTTGCAGAAGTGCTTCGTATTTTTTTTCATCTTCCGCTCCCAGTCCAATGGATGCTCTTGAAATCTGCTGGGATGATTTATCCAGAAGACGAATCACGACTTTTTCGCCGTAAGTAGTCGGCATGACCGACATACGCAAGTCGATGCTGTGGCCTTTTACGGTAACCATAGCGTGTCCATCCTGCGGGATCTTATGTTCAGATATGTTCATGCCGCCCATGACCTTCATTCTGGATATCACGGTGCTCTGCAGATTGGATGGAACGGTCAGGATCTTATGCAAGAGTCCGTCAATCCTCATTCTTACTACCATTTCGCCCTTCTGTGGTTCCAGGTGGATATCACTGGCTCTTTCGAGAAAAGCACGCTCAATGACCGAGTTTACGAAACGGATCGCCGGTGCGGCATTCGCATTTTCTTCGGTGGTCTGTTGAAGCTGCGTTGGTATGATATTGCTGGAAGCATCACCAATCTCACGCTTCATGTCTTCGATGGCTCTGGCTGTACCTTCACTGCCATACAGAGTCGCAATAACCTGTTCTGTGGCTTTTTTCGTTGAGATCATCGGGACGACCTTTTTATGAGAAACCGCCTTGACTTCTTCCTGTGCAATGAAGTCAAGAGGATCGCTCATAGCAATATATAATGTATTATCGACCAGCTTTACCGGAACAATGCAGTGTTTTCTGGCAATGTTCCTCGGAACATACTTTGTCAGCTCAACCGGGATGGATATGGCTGTCAGGTCAATAAAATCAATACCGAGCTGCATCTGCAACGCTTCGATAAGTTCATTGTTGGTAATGATATTTCTTTCAATCAAAATGTCTCCCAACCTCTGTTTGGTCTGTTTCTGGACTGACAATGCTTCATTCAGCTGGTTTTGGTCAATGATGCCTGCTGAGATCAGCAGTTCGCCAAGACGAATATATGCCATAAATAACCTCCGTGTAGTTTTATTTTACGTTTGAAATTTTCTGTTTGAATTCCGAAATATTTTACCCTTTATTCTACAATTTTTGACACGGACTTGTCAATTCTGGATTTGCAGACTTTTCTTTGAAAAAGCTCTGTGCAGCGCCATCACAGTGCAAAAAGTACTTTTCCATTTTCGTTCTCGCTATGTACTTTTAAAAAAACTTCTTACTACCTGTCGAATCACAGATTGAGCATAAATTTAACAATACTTTTCAACATTTAACAAATCCCAAATTTGCAAGGCTCAGACGCTTTATCCACAGCAGAGGTTCTGATTGTATACAATTTTCCCCACATTTACCTGTGGATAACTTTACAGTTTTTAAACGTTTAAATTTCAATATATACGACCTTATCTACGTTTTGTCAACCCCAAGTTATCCACAGATTTTCAAATCCCTCTACAATAACATTTACCTTTTTTTGTTTCCAGTAAGTACATGGAAATCTTAGTCTGTTTTTACCTTACCCGGAATTTCACTCCCAGATTCTCTGCGATTTTTCGACAATCTTCAATATCCTGACTGCTGATAGAGCCGCTGACAACCGACATGGTAACGTCTGGAACGTACTCCTTGACTTCTTGCGTAAAACGAAGAATCTCATCAAAGGATCTGATTCCAAATTTCGGTCTGCACAGCTCCAGATATTTTTCTGGTGTCGGTGCGTTCAGACTAATTGAAATTGCATCCAGCTTGCCTTCAAATTCCTTTGCGGTCGGTCTCTTGTTAATAAAATCGGACAATCCGTTGGTGTTCAATCGAGTCTTCAGCCTGCCGCCCAGCTTCGGATCGTTTTTTACATAATCACAGACTTTAAACAGACAATCCAATCGTTCTGTCGGTTCTCCGTACCCACAAAATACAATTTCCCGATATTTTTCTAGGTCTTGTTCTTTCAGCATCTCCATCAGTTCGTTCATGGTCGGCTCCCTCTTCAGCCATAAACTGTCTGCATCGCCCAGTGAATCCACCATATCACGAATGCAGAACGCACACCGGCAAGGACATTTATTGGTCATATTCGCATATAAACCTCCGCCATAATCATAAAAAACATCTCCGATATACTCCATTTCAGCCATTTTTGCCACCTCTTTCTTTTTCATCTGTCACTATTATATAGAAAATCGCCAGTGCCTGTGCGGCCTGACGATTTTTTGCCTTATTTCATATCTCTCAGGAAAACCTCATACCCTCGTTTTGTTTCGTAAACGTCTGCTTTGCTGGTAATTTCCCAAGGTGCATGCATATTAAGAACCGCAACACCGCAATCAATAACATCCATGCCGTAAAGTGCCAGAATGTATGCGATCGTTCCGCCGCCGCCTATATCGACACCGCCCAGTTCAGCCAACTGAAAACGAACTTTTGCATCGTCCATAATCTTGCGGATCTGAGCAATGTATTCTGCATTAGCATCATTAGAGCCGGATTTTCCTCTTGACCCGGTAAACTTGCTGAATACCATGCCGCATCCTGCAAAGGATGCGTTTTTCTTCTCGTACGCATCTGCATACAGCGGATCATAAGCCGCATTGACATCAGAAGAAAGCATTTTGGAATTTTTCAGGGTTCTGCGTAATGCAAGATCGCCTTCTTTTCCCATACATGCAAGTAATTCAGCAATCGTGTTTTCGAAGAATCTGGATTCCATGCCGGTTGCTCCCACACTGCCGATTTCTTCTTTGTCTACCAGAATGCAGCAAGCCGTTTTCTTTACCTCTTTTACATCTAAGATTGCTTTCAAAGAAGTAAACGCACAGACTCTGTCATCCTGTCCGTAAGACATGATCATGCTACGAT
>CAKQVC010000028.1 GCA_934277655.1 uncultured Clostridia bacterium | reverse complement strand
CCGGTAAAATCTTATCTCCAAGGATCGCATTGACCAGTGTGCTTTTTCCTCTTTTAAACTGACCGATGACAGAAACTGTAATCTTCTGGTTTTCCAGTTTATCTTGAAGTTCTTCTGCTCTGGCTAATTCGCCTTTCGTGATCTCATATTTTTCAAAAACACTGCCGGCATCCTTCACGATGTCGAGGATCGTTCTTTTCGGTGCGGCTTCTGCATGTTTAACCTTCAGACATGCCAGATGGCAGCCATTTGCTGCATCCGGGCATCCCACGCAGGTTTTGCTCTTATATGCCATATAGTAAGTCTCCTTGTATTCTCCTTAGTCTTCCTGATAAAAAGTGCATACTGCGCAAGCCGGATCCTTGGCTCGTTTTTCATCATCGCAGTATAATGGCTTCAACGTCAGGTTCGGTCTGATCTTATCTCCGGAAAGCGATTTTAGTGCAGCGATCTCGCAAAGGGTTCCGACAAACTCCACCTGCTGTCCTGCTTTCACATTTCTCATCGTTTCCCTGTAAAGTTTCGGCATATCCCTTCCCTCAAATGCCTCACTGTATTCATAAAACTCCTCAAATTCAGGAAGTTCAACCGGATTGAATAATGGGCAAAACAAAAAACATGCATTGCATCTGCTGCATCCATTCTCGTCTATAATCGGTTCTCTTTTTATCCTTCCCTCTTCCAGATCTTTCATCTTCACACACACATACTTGCATCCAACTACGCAGGCTGCACAGCCGTTGCAATTCTTAACTCTCTCCTGTAACTGCATTTTTTGCCTCCTAGAATCATAACGCCCGCCGAAATTCTTTCTTATTTTCTGAGCGGCAGTCTCATCAAAACATCTGCCACTGCATACAGGCGTTGTTTATATCATACTATATCCGACAAAAACTTTCAAGTAGGCTGCCACAGGAAAGAGATAAAAGAAACCCGGATCATCGGTTTTCTGCAATGCGAAATTGATGCAGACGCAGGACATATCTGCCCTTGCCCTTGCATGGAGCAGCTGCTCTGAAAACCATATCCGGGTTTTTCTATTATTCCAGTTTTTCCGGTTCATCCAGAAGATTCGTCATACTCTTCAGGCTGATCCCCAGTGTAGACATGTTATGTAATAACGCTGAAGTTGTCGGCTGCATCACGCCTGTAACACCGCATCCTATCAGCATCAAGTTAAATCCGACAATAAAGCGGTAATTCCGATGAATACGATCCATCAGAGCCATGCTCAGCTTACGCAGCGCCACGATCTCAAACAGATTTTCCGAAGAAATCGTGATATCCGCAATTTCCCTTGCGATTGCGGCACCAGAGTTGATCGCAATTCCTGCATCCGCCTCCGACAAGGCAGGAGAATCGTTCACGCCGTCTCCGATCATGATGACGCACTTTCCTTCTTCACGAGCCTTGCGGATGTAGTTTGCCTTATCTTCCGGCAGAACTTCCGCATAGAATGCGTCTACGCCTACCTCCTTCGCAATGGCTGCGGCCGTGTGACGATTGTCGCCGGTCATCATGACCACATTCTGAATACCGCATTCATGAAGTGCCTTGATTGCCTCTTTTGCCTCGGCCCTCAGAGGATCTGATATGCAGATAACTGCCGCCAGAACTTCTGAAATAGCCAAATACAGATAAGAATGCTCGCCTGACAGGGCATTGAATTTTTCTTCTTCTCCTTCCGGAACCACGCAGTGTTCATCCTCAAAGACGAAATGCTCGCTGCCGATGACAACTTTCTTACCTTCTACCGTGCTCTGGATTCCATGTGCTACCACATATTCTACCTTAGAATGGTATTCTTCATGAGAAAGCCCTCTTGCCTTGGCTTCGTTTACAACGGCATTTGCCATGGAGTGTGGATAATGTTCCTCCAGACAAGCTGCCAGACGAAGCATATCGTCCTTGCCTTTGCCGCCGAAAGTAATAATATCTTCTACCTTCGGGGTTGCATAAGTCAAAGTTCCTGTCTTATCGAATACAATGGTGTCTGCTTTCGCAACAGCCTCCATGAATTTACCGCCTTTTACAGAAATATTATACAGACTGCTCTCTCTCATGGCAGAAAGAACTGCGATTGGCATGGAAAGCTTCAACGCACAGGAGAAATCTACCATCAGGACTGCCAGTGCTTTCGTTACATTTCTTGTCAGCAGATACGTCAAAACCGTGCCGCCCAAGGTGTAAGGCACCAGTCTGTCAGCCAGTGCAAACGCTTTGTTTTCTGTTTCGGATTTCAATTTCTCCGACTCTTCGATCATATTGATGATCTTATCATAACGTCCGCTGCCCATCGTTTTTTCAACGCTGACCACGCACTGACCTTCTTCTGCAACAGTTCCCGCATAAACATAGCTGCCTGCTTCCTTTCTGACAGGAAGAGATTCGCCTGTGATAGATGCCTGATTTACGGTCATTTCGCCGGACACAACTTTCCCGTCCAATGGGATCACATTGCCCATGCGAACCACCATAAGGTCTCTGGCTTTTACCTCTCCGATCGGTACTAAGACTTCCTGCTCTCCGTCTTTAATCCATACTTTGTCTACATTCAGAGACATCGCACCTGCAAGATCTGCCACAGACTTCTTATGGGTCCATTCTTCCAGGATCTCACCCAGCCGAAGCATGAACATAACCGAAGATGCAGTATCAAAGTTACTCTGCAGCATGGATACCGTGATAGCTGTTGCATCCAGTACACTAACTGTCAGCTTCCGTCCCCATAAAGCTTTCAGACCGCTCTTTATATAACTTGCTGAGCGGCAGATCGTAATCAGAGTTTTCAGTGGCGCTGGGAAGATAAGTTTGCTCGCATATCGTTTTGTTATCGTAAATACCAGCTTGTCCTCAAATTCCCGGTTCAGTGCTCTGGAAGTATGCTCCGGAACAAGATTTTCTTCGGCTGCTTTTTTTAAATCAAAAGCCGCCAGTGCCCGGATAATGCCATCCCTGTCATCCCAGCCGCCTCTGTACATAATGACTGCGTCACAGGTTCTGTCATAAACCTTGACATCCCTGACCGTAGAAAGATTTCTCAGATAATATTCCAACACATCTGCATCTGCAAGGGTCATGCGGCCACATGCCATCCTGACCCTGATCCTGCCTTTACATTCGTGAAGAATCCTACATTTCATCGCAGCTGCCTTCTGTCTTTTCAGATTCTGTGCAGCATGCGGCACACTCTTCTTCATCGGCTTCGCAGCCGGCACATGCGTCGTCCCAGTCTACCATAGCTTCTGCAGCTTCTTCTGCACGGATTTCGTTGATGATCTTTGCATCTTCCAGGATGTCATCAGCGTTTTCCTTAAGGTTTGTTGCCGTTGTCATAACCGTTTCCTTAGCACGAAGAACTGCAGCTGTTGTATGCGCATAAACTCTCTTCGCATCGTCACTTCCTAAAATTTTAAGACCTGCAGTACCAAACAGCACGCCGCCTGCAAATAAACCTACTTTGTCCCACTTTACGTTCTTTAAATTCATTTTCATAATGTATACCTCCTGTCGATTTATGTTCATCTCATCCGCCTGTCCTGTACAAAGCCTTTATCCGGCTCATGAGAATAATCCATGCCGGTAATTTACATCAAGCCCGCTTTTGTTAGCGCTGGCTAACCTCATAGCATTACCATCAGGGCAGGTCAAATGAATTATAGACATATTATAGTGAGCTTCCTCTCGCTTGTCAATAATTTGCTTCTTTTTTCAAAATATCTTCACAAAACTCTGAAAGACACATTCTTTTTATCAAATTTGTCAAAAGAATTTCCGTTTTTATGGACGGATACCAACAGGATATGCTTGTAAGTTTTTTGCGTTTCTGTATAAAAAAACGACTCCACATAATGGAATCGTAAAATTCATGGTTGCGGGGACAGGACTTGAACCTGCGACCTCCGGGTTATGAGCCCGACGAGCTACCAACTGCTCTACCCCGCGACATCTGTTATTATGTTATGTTTCTTTTCTAAAAATATACGACCCTTTCAAAGAAAAATGGTGCCGGAAACCGGGGTCGAACCGGTACGATCGGTAAGGATCGCAGGATTTTAAGTCCTGTGCGTCTGCCAATTCCGCCATTCCGGCAAAATCTTCATTCATCTTTAGAAAAAAATTGGCTCCGAGGGAGGGGCTCGAACCCTCGACCTTGCGGTTAACAGCCGCCTGCTCCACCATTGAGCTACCTCGGAACATCTCTTTGCTTAAGTGTTTTAACACCGCCGCAACAATATTTATTATATATCATATTGTTTATTTTGTCAACAACTTTTTTAACTTTTTTTAAAGTTTCTTTCGTTGTTTCTGTTTGCAAACCATTTTCTTAAGTCAGCTTCATTATAATACTACAGATCTCTCCATCTGTCAACCCTATTTTGTAACTTTTTATTGGGTTCGCTATTTTATATTTCATGCGAGAGCAGCAAGTTCCTGTTGCTCTCGCAGAATCTTTATTTTTCCAGTCTGCACGCCTTTCGTAGCAGGAGTTTTCATTGTGTATGATGTTCTCAGACATTACCTCAACGGATACAGTATATGCGGTCACAGCAAAGCGGCTCATCCATTCATGACAATCTTATCAAGGATTCCGGTTAAATGAGCGATCGCAACGCCGTAATTTGTCATCGGTATGCCCTGTTCTTTCGCAGAATCGATGCGGGAAAGCACATATTTTCGGTTGAACATGCATGCTCCACACTGAATAACAAGGTCATACTGCTGCAGGTCATCCGGAAAATCCGTCCCACTTACCACATCTACCATAAGACTTTCTCCTGCACGCCTGCGAAGAAGCCGAGGCAATTTCACACGTCCAATATCTTCTGACAAAGGAGCATGGCTGCAGCACTCTGCAATCAGTACATGGGAATCTGGACCAAGACGATCGATAGCGGCTGCACTTTCAGCATAGTATGCCAGATCGCCTTTATAGGCTGCAAAAAGTACCGAGAAAGACGTCAAACGGCTCTCTGACGGTTTCTTTTCGTAAACAAAGCCAAACACCTGAGAATCTGTAATGATCAAGTCAGGGGCTTTTGTAAGGGCTTTTAATGCCTCTTCAAATTTATCGGTGGTCACGCTTAGAACAACCACTTTTTTATCCAGCAGATCCCGGATAGTCTGAACCTGAGGAAGGATCAGCCGGCCTTTCGGTGCCTGGATATCCTGCGGCATGACAAGCATGACCAGATCTCCGTCTTTTACCAGTCCCTCCGTGATCGTCTTCTCTCCGAAGTTCTCCGGTACCAGCCGGATCAGTGCCGCCTTAAATTCATCCAGTCCAGTCTTTTCTTTCGCACTGACGCAGACAGTCTCTGCTCCGGTATGTTTCGAAACGCAGCCTGCCAGCTTTGATGCTCCTGATGGATTCAGATCTGCTTTATTGATAACAAAAAGTACTGGTGTCTTTCTTTCTTTGAAGTCATCATACCACGCAAGTTCTTCTTTATATTTTTGCAACAGCCGTGTGCTATCTGTTTCGTCATCTGGTTCTTCCATTCCTATGACAATGACAGCGATATCCGTTTTTTCTGAGGCCAAATGTGTCTTTTCCATGCGCAGCCTGCCCAGTTCGCTTTCATCATTAAAGCCTGCCGTGTCCATCAGAAGGCAGGGACCCAGCGGACTGATCTCCATTGCCTTGTATACCGGATCAGTGGTCGTGCCGGCAATCCCGGAAGCAATGGAAATCTCCTGACCGGCAAAAGCATTCAGCAGAGAAGATTTTCCGCCGTTGGTCCGTCCATATACGCCGATATGCAGACGATTCGCAGATGGAGTCTCATTTAAGTTTGCCATATTACGTTTTCTCTCCTTTTCTGCTCCCGATCTGACAGAGCAGACCGGGAGTTTACATTTCGGTTCTCGTTTTTCGATTTTCAGCTAGAAGCGGAAGTCTCGTTTTCCTTCTGCAATATCATGGATATGTTCATAAGCAATCTGCTTAACCTTCGGGTTCGTGATTCGTTCCAGCTCCCGATCGATCAGCTTCATGCCGATCTCTTTCGTTTCTTCACTTGCATAATCTTCCAAATACTCTTTCAGTGTCATCAGTGCATTCGGATGGCAACAGTTGAGAATCTGCATATTTTTGCAAAGTGCCATGAAACGATCTCCGGTTCTCCCCTCTCTGTAGCATGCGGTACAGAAGCTTGGAATGTACCCCATCTTCATCAGCCAGTTTACGACTTCATCCAACGTTCTCTGGTCGCTGACATCAAATTGTTCGGAGTTTTCTTCTTCCGGTTCTTCCTCTGCATAACCGCCTACGCTGGTCCTGGATGCTCCTGAAATCTGAGAAACGCCCAGCGGAAGAACCTTTTCACGTACTGCCTGGCTTTCTCTTGTCGAAATGATCATGCCTGTATATGGAACAGAAATACGGATCAATGCACAGATTTTCGCAAAAATGTCATCAGAAATACCATTATCAAAAGCACTCGGGTCAATATCATCTGCATGTTTTACTCTCGGAACGCTGATCGTATGTGGTCCTACGCCGTGAACCGCTTCCAGGTGTTCTGCATGCATCAGAAGGCCTGCGAACTCATAACGATACATTTCCAGTCCGAACAGCACACCCAGACCGACATCATCAATGCCGCCTTCCATTGCTCTATCCATTGCTTCCGTATGATAAGCATAGTTGTGCTTCGGTCCGGTCGGATGGAGGGCTTCATAGCTTTCTTTATGATAGGTTTCCTGGAAAAGGATGTAGGTTCCGATCCCCGCTTCTTTCAGTTTCGCATAGTTTTCTACTGTAGTAGCTGCAATGTTGACATTGACACGGCGGATTGCTCCGTTTTTATGCTTGATGCTGTAGATAGTATTGATACATTCCAAAATGTATTCAATCGGATTGTTTTCTGGGTCTTCTCCGGCTTCAATCGCAAGACGTTTATGTCCCATATCCTGCAGAGCTGTAACCTCCTTTACGATTTCTTCTTGGGTCAGTTTCTTTCTGGCGATATGTTTATTTTTTAAGTGATACGGACAGTATACACATCCGTTTACACAGTAGTTGGACAAATACAGCGGTGCGAACAGTACGATACGGTTTCCGTAGTAGTCTTTCTTGATCTGCTGTGCCAGCTCATATACTTCCTCAATTTTTTCAGGAATTTCGCATGCAAGAAGTACGGAGGCTTCCCTGTGGGTCAGTCCTTTTCTTTCTCTTGCCTTGGCTAAAATTGCATCGATAACCTCCAGGTTATCTTTGTTGGAATCTGCGTATGCCAGCGTTTCCTGAATTTCATCATGGGAAATAAATTCTTCTGCTTTCAGTGATTTCGGGTTATACATCTTTTCTTGTCCTCCTGTTTTTTGATCGTCAAATCTTATATTTTTATGCCTGATAATCTCCTCGGCTTACCACAGTTTCATAGCCGATCAGATTCATACGGGTTTCCATACAGTTTCTGCATTCTGCTGCTTCATCGCCTGTACATATCTTATTATCATACAGCTTATATTTCTCACGGACGCTGACTGGAGAAAGGTTGAGCATCACGACGTTTGCTCCGGACAAAACGCCCAGTTCCCGTCCCATCGGGTCAATGGTTCCCAATGCTGTTGTTGCCGGAAGCAATACGTGCGGGTGGATCAGCCGTATAATAGAAAGCAGCCTTACTGTCTGTCTCAGAGTTCCTGCCGTTTCGTCCGCAAACGGTGTATCCTGCTGCGGTATAAATGGTCCGATACCGGTCATCTGCGGTTGAAGTTTTCGGATAAACTGCAGATCTTCATACAGCGTGTCGATGGTCTGTCCCGGAGAGCCTACCATGAAGCCGCATCCTACCTGATAGCCGATTTCTTTCAAATCCTGCAGGCAGCGTTTCCGGTTCTCCAGGGAAAGTTCCTTTGGGTGCAGTCTGTGATAATGTTCCGTGTCTGCAGTCTCATGGCGGAGCAGATAGCGATCCGCTCCTGCATCGTAATAGCGCTGATAACTTTCCCGGCTCTTTTCGCCGATGGACAAGGTAACTGCACAGTCCGGATATTGCTCTTTTATGGAAGATACCAGTCTGCATATTTTCTCATCCGTGAAGAAAGGGTCTTCACCGCCCTGCAGTACAAAGGTCCGAAACCCCAGTGCGTATCCCGCTTTGCAACAATCCAGGATTTCTTCCTTCGTCAGCCGGTAGCGGTCCGCTTTTTGGTTGCTGCGCCGGATACCGCAATAGTAGCAGTCATTTTTGCAGTAGTTCGTAAATTCGATCAGACCCCGGATAAAGATCTGATTGCCGTAAATCCGGCGGGCAGTTTCCTGTGCTGTTTTTCTCAGATATTCTTCCGTCTGGGTATCTTCAGTTTCGAGAAGCACCTTGAGCTGCTCCTTTGTTATATCTTTGCTGGCTCTGATAGTATCAATGATGTTCTTTTCTTTTTCCGTCATTTTCCCTCCCTGTCCGAAGCTCCGCCGGCTTCTCTGTGTCCTGAGACGAACATTTCATCCAGCGTCGTGTGATAAAAAAGAGTGAAGACAAAAAAGCTGCATTTTCCACTTCATGTGTTCTGTGGAAAATACAGCCTGATTCTTTAAAATACAAAATCCAACAGAGCCTGCACACGCAGATCTGCCACAATGAAGTGTGCAGAGCACCTCCACCTTTGTACCTTAATCTTATACCATGCCGTTCTTCCACTTCAACTTTCCCTTTTCATCGTGCTTACTGCTTCGGTTTTCATTTCAGTGTCAGTGACAATTTTTCTATGTTGTGTTTTACCGCCTTACAGGAAGAAAAGGAGAAAAGGTAAAGGGCACTATATTGCGCTTTAGCCTCGGTTTCTTCTGCCTTGCTGCTCCTCGGTTTTTATTAGTCTATCATACAAGATAATTCTGAAAATTACAAGTGTAAATTTTTAGTTGATTTTTCCGGTAGCGTCTTTCATCATTACCTGGCTTGCCTTCTGTGCCGCTTCATTTTCTTCTGCCAGCTTGCGATCTTGCATCAGATTATCTTTTACGATCTGGATTTTACGGCGATATTTCTCCGCTTTTTCCTCATTTCCCTGCTTCTGATACAGTTTTTCCAGTTTTTCCATACATTCTGTATTGCTCGGTGCCAGAGAAAGCACTTTCAGCAGGCACTCAATGGCCTCTTCATCCTCGTCCAGTCCTTCATGTGCAACGCCCAGATAATACCATAGCGGCCACCAACCCGTATACTCACTGTCTCTGTAAGCATCCAGAGCCTGAATTCCCTCTTCAAATCTGGATGAAAGAATCAAGTTATACCCTTTTTCGATGGCAACCGGATCTTTCATAGAAAGAACTCTGTCTTCAATCTCTTTTCTGAGTTTTTTCAGTTCTTCCAGGCTTTCTCCCGTCATCGTTTCCAGATCCGCTGCTGTCAGCTTCAGATAATCATCCCAGGTCAGCTTCGCCTTGACATAAAGCCCCATGTTGGCATAAGCATATCCAAGAAAATAGAATGCCGGAGATAACTGAGGGTTTTTCAGCGTTGCAACCTCAAAGGCCTCCAGAGATTCTGCCTTGAACCTGCCGATAAATTCCTCTGTTTCGCTCATAGATGCGGAAGTCTTTCCGTTTTCCGTCAAAATCTGAAAATCTCCTTCGCTGCCGGATGCCGTTTCATAAGCATCCTTACAGGCTCTGCCATAGCAGTAATATGCATCTGCATTTTCCGGGTCTACCAGCATGGCACTGCGGAACTGGATACATGCATAATCATAGTCGTTCTTTTCAGCACCTTCCACACCATCCGCGATCAGACCTTCCGCAAACTTCTTGCCGAAAGACCGGATGATATATTCCACATAATTTTCTTTATATTTGAACCCGGGATCACATCCAATAACAAATGCCATTCCCCTGGCAATCGTCAAAGTGGAGATTCCTCCGCCCAGATCACTTTTCCTGATTGGAACCGGAACATCCATAAGAATATCTGCCATTCCTGCTTTTTTCAGATACCCTTCAGAAAGCTCATCGAACAGCATTTCTTTTAAGTGCGGCACCAGATATTTTCCTATCCGGTCTGCCTGATCCAGATTCATCTGGCTGTCCTGTACCGGTGCTGCCTGTTTTTCTTTCTCACTCATCTTGTTATCTCCCATCCTTTTCTCATAAATCGCTTAAATATTTCAGGGTTCATCGCCTTCTGACAGTCCTCCAGCAGTCTGTTTTCCACCTCCTGCTGCATCTTCTCCCTCTGCATCATCCTTTCCTGCTCATCAACAGCAGAGATCTTGCATTTGGCTGCTGCCTGCTTTCCATAGGCAAGTAAGATACGGTACTGATCTTCTTTTTTTCGGTCACGGTGCTGAAAACCCTGTTCATAGTAAAAAGCTGCAAGATCTTCATAAAAACCGAAAGCACCCTTTCCCAGCAGCCCAATCAGGTAATCAACGGTCTTTTCAAGGCCTCCCCGGTTATAGTAAATATCCAGCATATTTTCGATCATTTTCAATTTTGCCAGCTCTCCTGACGTAATATAATCGGTAGATATAACCTCATAAGGGGCATAGCTCCTGTGTATGATCCCATGCCGTTCTGCTTCCTCCGCGATCTTGGTTCCTGCCAGAACTTTTAAAAATCCCAGCTGCAGAGCATCTGCGTGAAGGGCATACACTTTATTAAACGACCTTTCAAAGATCTCATATGTCTCATAAGGAAGCCCTGCGATCAAATCTACATGGGTATGGATATTGCCCAGCTCGATCAGCCTCTCTACATTATAAAGAAGCGGATATACATTTTCTTTTCGGTTCACGGCTGCCAGCGTCTGAGGATTGGTTGACTGAATACCGATCTCCATCTGAAACAGTCCTTTTCGTGCAAATGCCAGGAGCTTGAGTGTTTTCGCATCCAGCAGATCGCCGCAGATTTCGAAATGGAAATTCGTTATCCCATTGTCATTGTCAATAATATATTTAAACAGTTCATAGGCACGTTCTCTGTCATAGTTAAACGTCCGATCGATAAACTTGACCTGCATGACTTTCTTGAAGAGAAAATAGCCCAGATCTGCTTTTACCCTGTCCATGTCTAATGCCCGGATAGACTTATCGATAGAGGAAAGGCAGTAACTGCAACGGAAGGGGCACCCTCTGGTCGATTCATAGTATACGACTTTATCCGGCTCACATTCCAGCATGGAATACGGAAATGGAAGTTTATTAAAATCCATAGGCTCAATTTGTGCGTTAACATAGATTTTCTCCTCGTTGCGATAAATGAGTCCTGGAACGGTATGAAACAACCGATTTCTCTCATGGAGCACCTGACACAGTCTGTAAAAACTATATTCTCCTTCTCCGCAGATAATAAAATCTGCCCAGGGGTTTTCCTGTGCAAACTGCGGTCCACGGTATGTAACCTCCGGTCCGCCAATGCAGATCAGCATTTCCGACTTCGCCTTTTTCAGGTCTGCCGCCAGTCTTTTCGTCTGTTCAACATTCCAGATGTAGCAAGAAAAGCAAACCATATCATAGTTTGCTCTTACAAGTTCGGTATATACGTAATCGTATTCATTGTTAATAGTAAATTCCCGTATCTCTATATCGCTGTACTCACTTGCCACAACCGTGTACAAGTATTTGAGAGCCAGATTCGAATGGACATACTTGGAATTCAACGTGGTCAGTAAAATTTTCATCTTCACCAAATCCTTAAAGCATTCTGAATCTCTCGTCCTTAAGAAGACCTCTGTCCTCCATGCAACGCTTCAGCTGCTGTATCATTCTCTCGTTATCCTCCGGAAGATTTCCTCTGAGCGAAACGTAGTTTGACGCATGATTACTTCGGAAAACACAAGACTTCGATGGTTTTGCGTGCTGAAGCAGCAGGCAGGTTTCCGCAAGAACTTCTTCCGGTGTCAGGTATTGGAATTTACCCTGACGATAATCGTCCAGCATCGGTGCAGGTGGTTCCAGCATCAAGGTCAGGAGACTGACATAAGATGCATTCATCTCCGTGATCATCGTTCCTGTCTGGATCGCATGGTCTTCCCACCCCAGAGGTCCTGCCAGACCACTGATAAAGGTAACGGATGTTTTCATTCCTGCATCTTCCAGCTTATGAACCCCTGCAATCAGTTCTTCTCTGGTCTCACCTTTCTTTATGTCTTCTAAAACTTGCGGGCTGCCGGATTCCGCTCCCAGGTAAACCATATCCAGTCCGTGTTCCCGCAATTCTTTTAGTTCTGCATCTGTTTTTCTAAGTGCATCTTTGGCTCTTCCGTAAGTTGAAACTCTTTCACACTCCGGAAAACGGTCACGGATGTAGTCTAAGATTGTCAGCAATTTGTTATTAGAAAGACACAAAGCGTCTCCATCACAGAGGAACATTCTCTGCACTTTCTGGTAATGGCTGCGTGCCCACGCAAGGTCTTCCAGAACTTCTTGCGGGCTGCGCAGACGAAACTGCTTATCTTTGTACATATTGCAAAACGTACATTTATTATGGGAACATCCGACGGTTACTTGTACCAGCAAACTGTAGGCTTCACTGGGCGGTCTGTAAATATTACCTATATATCGCATTTATCTTTCTCCACTGTCATTTCATCCTGTCATATATCGACTATAAAGGGATTTCTCACAGGCAGCAGTCGACAATTCTGCATGCGTCCACTGCCACACAAGCGTTTGAATTTTTTTACATTCTTTCCGGTGCTTCCATGCCAAGCAGGGCAAGACCGTTTCTGATCGCAGTCTTCGCAGCAATGACCATAGCCAGTTTTGCTGTCTTTTCTTCTTCATTATCAACCAGAATATGTTCATCGTGGTAGAAGCGGTTGAACGCCTGCGCCAGATCCACGATATGTCTGGTAACGATAGATGGCTCGTATTTTTCTCCGGCTTCTACAACAACTTCCGGAAGCTTGTAAATCAGTTTTGCGAGAGCATAAGTGCTGTCTCCCGTGATATACGCAGGGCTGATCTGCGCAGCCTGTGCTTTCTTCACAGCTTCTTCGCCTGCGTTTCTCAGAATGCTGGCAGCTCTTGCATGGGTATACTGCACATATGGTCCGGTTTCGCCGTTGAAATCAAGAACTTTTTCCCACGAGAACACATAATCCTTGATACGGTTATTGGAAAGTTCATTAAATACAACAGCTCCGATGCCGACCTGCTTTGCTGTTTCCTCGACGT
>CAKQVC010000027.1 GCA_934277655.1 uncultured Clostridia bacterium | reverse complement strand
TAAAATTAAATTTAGATTTTTATTACACGGGAAGAAGACTTTCCGTCATATGTAATATGGTCATTTAATATTTATTAAGAAAACCGAGTTTTAAAGGCAGGTTTTCATGTATGGAGGATTGAATATGTACGTAGTATGTTTAGACTTAGAAGGCGTTTTAGTACCGGAAATCTGGGTTGAGTTTGCGGAAGCTGCAGGGATTCCTGAGCTGAAAAAGACCACTCGTGATGAGCCGAACTATGATACACTGATGAAGTACCGCCTTGATATTTTAAAGCAGCATGGACTGGGCCTTGCAGAGATCCAGAAGACGATCGCGACACTGGATCCGCTTCCGGGTGCGAAAAAATTCCTGGATGACCTGAGAGACCTGACGCAGGTTGTTATCATCAGTGATACCTTTGAGCAGTTCGCAAAACCGCTGATGGAAAAGCTGGGTCTGCCAACCATTTTCTGCAACACACTGGTAATCGGAGAAGATGGCATGATCAATGATTATAAGATGCGTGTTGAAAATTCTAAGCTGACAACGGTGAAAGCACTGCAGTCTATGGGATTTGATACCATTGCCAGCGGAGACAGCTACAATGACCTTGGCATGATCAAGGCAAGCAAGGGTGGATTCCTGTTCAGAAGCACCGATCAGATCAAAGCAGATAATCCGGATGTTCCGGCTGTGGAAACCTATGACGATCTGATGGCAGGCATTAAAAAGGTTATGGGAATCGCATAAAAAACGTAAATAATTAAGAAAGCAACAGCGGAGCTGCCGTGCATCTGACGATGATTACAAGATGCATAGGCAGTTTTTTATTTTACATATATTTAACCTGACCATGGTTTCAGACTTAACATTGGCTGGATATACTAAAATCACAAAAAGGAAAATATAGTATACGAGAAGCACCGGCAGGGCGGGCGCCCGAGCCAAAAGGAAAAGGTGCTTCCTGAAAATGGAGGAAAAAATGAAAAGTATGAAAAGCATGATGAACACAAACGGACAAACGAAAAAAACAGGACGCAGAAGTTTTGCGAAGAAGGCATTGGCTATGGGCCTGTGCATGGTAATGGCAGCAGCAGTTTTTACAGGCTGCGGAAACAGTGATGACAGTGGAGATGCGGCAGCAGACGGAAAAACACCGATTAACGTAATTTCCAGAGAAGATGGATCCGGTACAAGAGGGGCGTTTACCGAATTAATGGGAATCCTGGTCGATGATGTTGATAACACAACTCCAAATGCAGAAGTTTCCCAGAGCACATCAGTTGTTATGACAACAGTAGCAGGCAATAAGAACTCCATCGGTTATGTTTCCCTGGGCTCTCTCAACGACAGCGTTAAGGCAGTTAAGGTTGACGGAACAGAAGCTACGGTAGAGAACATCAAAGGGGGTACATATCCGGTAGCGAGACCATTCGAAGTTGTAACCAACGACAAGCTTACAGACCTTTCCAAGGACTTCATCGAATATATCCTCAGCAAAGAAGGACAGGACATTATCGCTGAAGAAGGTTACATTACAACTGACGATAACGCAGCCCCTTATGAAACAAAGAAAGGCATCGAAGGCAAGATCGTTCTGGCAGGTTCCACATCCGTATCTCCGGTAATGCAGAAGCTGGCAGATGCGTACAAAGCAATCTATAATGGCGTGACTATTGAAATCCAGCAGACCGGATCTGGTGCAGGCATCACAAGCACGATCGAAGGTGCATGCGACATCGGAATGTCTTCCAGAGAACTGAAGGACGAAGAACTGGCAGAAGGCATCCAGGAAACTCAGATTGCAATGGACGGTATCGCAGTTGTTGTAAACAATGAAAATACCATCGACAACCTTACATCGGAACAGATCAGACAGATCTTTACCGGCGAAATCACAGACTGGTCTCAGGTACAGTAGATCTCAGGCACAGTAAAATCAGTCAATGCATAATATAGCCTTAGAAGTCCGGCATGGGAAGCAAACTGCTCTTGGGAGATGCATCAAAGCAGCATCCAGGCAGCGGATGGCATAAGGCTATATGTGATTTTATGCGGAGGAAAGCATTCATGAAAAAATATTCTGAAGCTATTATGAAAATCGTATTTATGCTTTCTGGTGCGGTCTCGATCTTGGCGGTTCTGATGATATGCTACTTCCTTTTCTCCGAAGGTCTTCCAACCATCGGAGAAATCGGCGTAGGAAACTTTCTGACCGGAACCGTTTGGAAACCGCTGGAAAACCAGTTTGGCATCTTTCCGATGATCATAGGCAGTATTTACGTTACGGCAGGTGCAATCGTAATCGGTGTACCGATCGGCCTGCTTTGTGCCATCTTCATGGCAAAGTTCTGTCCGAAAGGGTTGTATAAGATCATGAAGCCGGCAATTGAACTTCTGGCAGGAATACCATCTATCGTGTATGGTTTCTTTGGATTGATGGTTATCGTACCGGCAATGCAGCAACTGACAGGTACCGGGGGGAAAGGGGTTCTGACGGCATCTATCATGCTTGGGATCATGATTTTGCCGACGATCATCAGTGTTTCGGAATCGTCCATCCGGGCTGTTCCCGACAGCTATTATGAAGGGGCATTGGCTCTGGGAGCAACCCATGAAAGAAGTGTGTTTTTTACGACTGTTCCTGCAGCAAAATCCGGCATCATGGCGGGCATTATCTTAGGGATTGGCAGAGCATTGGGCGAAACCATGGCAGTCGTTATGGTTGCAGGCAATCAGCCGGTTGTGCCAGCCTCACTGACTTCCGGAGTCAGAACGCTGACCAGCAATATCGTCATTGAGATGGGGTATGCGGCGAAGGGCATGCACCGTGACGCTCTGATTGCAACAGCAGTTGTTTTGTTTGTATTCATACTCATTATTAATATATCGTTTTCTCTCGTAAAAAAGGGGGATAAATAAATGAAAAAAATCAATAAATTGAAGCAATATACAAATCACCCTTTTTCTCTTGTGCTGGCGGCAGTTACCTGGCTGAGCGCGCTGCTTACGGCGGCAGTGGTGGTTTTTCTGATCGGGTATATTCTGTACCACGGAATTCCGAACCTGAGCTTGCCGGGTATCTTTGCATGGGAATATAACGGCGAAAACCAGTCCATGACGCCAGCTATTATCAATACTTTCATCATGGTGGCGTTGACGCTTCTGCTGGCTGTGCCGATTGGTGTAGGAGCGGCGATTTATTTGGTGGAATATGCGAAAAAGGGAAACAAATTGGTTAAGGTTATCCGCATTACAGCAGAAACTCTTTCTGGTATTCCATCGATCGTCTATGGTCTGTTCGGCTTCATTGTCTTTGTTATCACGCTGGGATGGAGTTACACGCTGATCGCAGGGGTCATTACAATGGCAATCATGATCTTACCACTGATCATGCGGACAACCGAAGAAGCTTTGATGGCAGTACCGGATTCGTTCAGGGAAGGCAGCTTTGGACTGGGTGCAGGCAAGCTGAGAACCGTGTTCCGTATTGTTCTTCCTTCGGCAGTTCCGGGAATCCTGGCAGGGATCATCCTGGCAATCGGAAGGATCGTCGGCGAGTCTGCAGCACTGATCTTTACATCAGGAACCAATGCGGTCGTGGCAAAGAGTCTGTTCACATCTGCAAGCACGTTGTCTGTACATTTATATGCCCTTCTGACAGAAGGACTGTATACCGAACAGGCTTATGCGGTTGCGGTAGTTCTGCTGTTTGTCGTCATCGGCATCAATGCACTTTCAAATGTAGTGGCTAAGAAGCTGACTGCGAAATAATGAGTGCAACACGGAAAGGAATGAAAAAAGCATGGATAAGATAACAATTCACAATATGGATCTTTTTTATGGGAGTTTTCAGGCATTAAAAAACATCAACCTGGACATTCCCGAAAAAGAAATCACAGCATTTATAGGTCCTTCCGGCTGCGGAAAATCCACTCTGCTGAAGTCTCTCAACCGAATGAACGATCTGGTGGAGGGCTGCAGGATCACAGGGGATATCAAGCTGGATGGAGAAGATATTTACGGGAACATGGATGTCAATCTTTTGCGTAAAAGAGTCGGTATGGTATTTCAGAAACCAAATCCGTTTCCAATGAGCATTTATGACAATATTGCCTACGGACCGCGTACTCATGGGATCCACAGCAAGATTGCCCTTGATGAGCTGGTGGAAAATTCTCTGCGTGGAGCAGCGATCTGGGATGAAGTAAAAGACAGACTCAAGACAAGTGCTCTGGGGCTGTCCGGCGGGCAGCAGCAAAGGCTCTGTATTGCAAGAGCGTTGGCAGTAGAGCCGGAAGTGCTTCTGATGGATGAGCCAACTTCGGCATTAGATCCGATTTCTACATCGAAAATTGAAGATTTGGCAGAGGAGCTGAAGAGCAACTATACAATCGTCATGGTAACGCACAATATGCAGCAGGCAACCAGAATTTCTGATAAGACGGCGTTCTTCCTGCTAGGGGAAGTTATTGAATTTAATGATACAGAAAAATTGTTTTCTATGCCGGAAAACAAGAAAACAGAGGATTATATTACAGGGAGGTTCGGTTGATATGAGAAACAGATTCGATCAGCAGCTTGAAAAAATGAATGTAGAGCTGATTAATATGGGAGCCCTCTGTGAAGAGGGAATGTCGTATGCAGTAAGAGCGATCTTTGAACAGGATGCTGAACTGGTAAAAAAGGCAGAGAATACCGAAAAAGAGATTGACCAGATGGAGCGTGACATTGAAAATATGTGCATGCGTCTGCTTCTTCAGCAGCAGCCCGTCGCAAGAGATCTGCGCATGATCTCTGATATGGAACGTATCGGAGACCAAGCGGCAGATATTGCTGAAATCGTAAAATACATCGATGCAAAGGAAATTCCACAGCCGGAGCATCTGAAAAACATGGCAGACTTTGCAGTATCCATGGTAACCGCCAGCGTAGATGCGTTTGTAAATCGAGATGTGGAGCTGGCACGCAAAGTTATTTTAGATGATGATGTGGTGGACAGCTATTTTGAAAAGGTAAAATGCGACCTGATCGACGATATTGATAAACAAAATGGACAGTTTCTTCTTGACATTCTCATGATTGCCAAATATATTGAAAGGGTAGGAGATCATGCGACTAATATTGCAGAGTGGGTAGTCTATGGTCTTACTGGATCACACCCGGAGGAAACAAATTAATGATTTATTTACTGGAAGACGATGAAAACATCAGAAATTTTGTTATATATGCATTGAACAACTCAGGCTTTGAGGCGAAAGGATTTGAAGTACCCAGTATATTCTGGAAAGGCATTTCAGAGCAGACACCCGATCTGGTTATTTTAGACATCATGCTGCCGGAAGAAGACGGGATCAGTGTGCTGAAAAAACTGAGAGCATCTGCAGAAACGAAAAATCTGCCGATCATGATGTTGACCGCTAAAAGTACCGAATATGATAAGGTTCTGGGACTGGACAGCGGGGCCGATGATTATGTAAGCAAACCATTCGGTATTATGGAGCTGATCGCAAGAGTCAAGGCACTTCTGAGGCGGACGGAGCCGAATCAAGATGAAACCGAATATCACTTTGGCTTACTGACATTGAACCCGGCAAAACACCTGATCCAGGTGGATGGCAAGGATGTGACGCTGACGCTCAAGGAGTTTCAGCTTCTCTGTTATCTTGCCGAAAACAAAGGCAATGTCATGAGCCGCGACCAGATCTTGCAGAAAATCTGGGGTTATGAGTTTGACGGAGAGAACCGAACCGTTGATGTGCATATCCGGACGCTTCGTGCCAAGCTGGGAGAAGCGGGCTATGTTGTGGAAACTGTCCGGGGACTTGGATACAGAATAGGAGGAAGAGAGTAAATGACGAAGAAAATCTTTACAGGCGTCATATCCGTATCTCTTATTATCATGCTGGTCTGCGTGGGACTGGTCATGGGTATTATGTATGATTATATGGGACAGAAACTGGATGATCAGCTGGCAGCAGAGGCTATACTTGTGGAAGACGGCTGGAAAACCGGTGGGCAGGACTACCTGGATGAGCTGGAGCAGCAGCGGAACATGAAAAGCCGTGTCACGGTGCTTTCCCCGGACGGGAAGGTTTTATATGACAGTGCGGCAGATTCCAGCAAGATGGAAAATCATATGCAGAGGGAAGAAGTCAAGAAGGCACTGGCAGAGGGCGAAGGCTACGCAACAAGAACCTCTTATACGCTATCTGCAGATATGAGATACTATGCCAAAAAAATGGATGACGGCAGTATTGTCCGAATCGCGATTAGTCATAATTCGCAGATGAAGCTGCTTTTAGACACTTCAGGGATGATTATCCTGACGCTGGCTGTCTTAGTAGCACTCAGCGGTATTATTTCTTACCGGGTAGCAAAAGCAATCATCAAACCGATCAACGATATTGATCTGGATAATCCGGACATAACGGAGACCTACGATGAACTGGGACCGCTGCTGCATCGGATCCACCAACAAAACACCAGCATACGGATCCAGATGGCCAATCTGAGAAAGGCAAGAGAAGAATTTAACATCATTACCGAAAATATGAGCGAAGGACTTCTTATCATTGGTAAGGATACAGAGATCCTGTCATACAATCCGGGAGCATTGCGGATGCTCCGCAGGGGAGAGGATGCTGTGGCTGAAATACCGGCAGAGAGTGTTTCTCCGGATACTCCGGGAAACAGCAGCACTTTTGCGGAAAAAGACAGGACAGAGGGTTCGGTATTCCGGCTGAATCGCAGCGAGCCGTTCCGCAATGCTGTAAATGCTGCACTATCAGGGAAAAGCTTGCGGCAGTATATGGAAAGTGGCGGACAAACTTATGAAATCATTGCCAATCCTGTGAAAGAAGACCGGCAGGTAACCGGAGCTATCTTGATCATCATGGATGTGACGGAAATAGAACGGGGAGAACGCCTGAGACGAGAGTTTACTTCCAATGTTTCTCATGAACTGAAGACTCCGCTGACATCTATCTATGGTGTTTCTGATATGCTGCAGTCCGGACTTGTAAAAGACGAAGACATTAAAGATTTTGCGGGGACGATAAAGAAAGAATCCTCCCGATTAATATCGTTGATCGACGATATCATCAGGCTTTCGCAGCTGGACGAAAATACCATCCCTCAGGAGATGGAAACCGTGGATTTATGGGAGATCACGCAGCAGGCAGCCATGCGGCTTTCCGGCAAGGCAGAAGAAAATCAGGTTACTGTCAGGTGTGCAGGAGTTCAGGCAAGCATACGTGGGGTAGAGTATATCGTGGATGAAATTGTCTATAACCTATGTGAAAATGCAATCAAGTACAATAAAAAAGGCGGAGACGTGAAGGTCACCGTTCGCAGAGAAGGCGGCAAGAGCATTCTTACCGTGGTGGATAATGGAATCGGTATTCCGAAAGAAGATCAGGATCGTGTGTTTGAACGGTTTTATCGGGTAGATAAGAGCCACTCACGCAAGATCGGAGGCACCGGACTTGGACTTTCCATCGTGAAACATGCCGTCAGCTATCTGGGCGGCGAGATTTTCCTTGAAAGCGTGGAAGGGGAAGGAACCACCGTTACGGTAACCTTTCCTGCAGTATGACGGAATTCCTTGCTGTTCATCAGACATAGGTTTGTCATCTTCTCATCTTCTCATCTAAGATATTATATAGAAGGCAGAAAAAAGTCCCGTGGAGCCAAGGCTTCGCGGGACTTTTTCTTTTTTGGTGTTGTTTGCTTTTCCTGTTTACTTTCCTTTTTTGAAAATTATTATCAGTGGATGAAAAACCTGCATGGCCGAAAAAGGAATCCGGATTCTATGGGTGTTCCTGTCGATACTGCATGGACATCTGGTGAACATGCTGGTACTTTTCTCTGGTGGCAAGACCGCCGCGAATATGGCGTTCTGCCTTGTTGTTTTCCAGAACCTGCTTGACCTGGGCAGCCAGTGCAGGGTTGATTTCCAAAAGTCTTTCCGTAATATCCTTGTGGACTGTGGACTTGCTTATACGAAATTTTTTCGCAGCTGCTCTGACAGTTGAGTTGGTATCGATGATGTAACGTGCCAGTTCTAATACTCTTTCCTCTATGTAATCCTTCATTGGCAGACACACACTCCTTACCTTTTCGTTAAGACAGTATACGCAGCAGCAAAGAAAAATATCACACGAGATTTTGGACTACAAAAGATATGCCAAAATGGTTCTTTTTTCACAAAACATCTTGTGATAATCTTCTAACTATCACAAAGCATGATCATGTGAATTTATATGGAGGAGAAAAATTATGTCTAAAGCAAAAAAGGGTGATACGCTGCAGGCCAAGCAGCCCATGAACCCGATTCTCATTGTAGCAATTATTTTGGTCATTGTAGCTGTTCTGACTTATATCATTCCGGCAGGGTCATTTGATCGTGTGGAAAATCCGGAAACAGTGTAACGAAAGGCTTGATGAAAGCCAGAAAAAAAGGTATTATTAATGTACCGGATGTGATTTCGGCAGGGCATGCTATCACGCCAACAGAAAACGGAAACGACGAATATAAAATTCTTTATGAAGTAGCAGATGGAGCAGCGGCAGGTTATATGCGCCTGTCTTTTTCAAATATTACTGACGAAAATGTAAGAAAGGGACTAGAAATTATACAACATGAAATTGACGGAAAAAAATAAAACGACGAAAGATATCCTTCTGAACACCATCCGGGCAGCATTGGGTCTTGCTTTTTTTGGGGTGGGAATTTATTTTACCATTCAGGCAAATATCGGCGTTGCCCCATGGGACTGTTTTTATCTTGGAATTGAAAAAGCTACGGGAATCAAATATGGAAATATTTCTGTATGTGCATCCTTGATCATTATTACCATTGACGTGATTTTAAAAGAGCGTATTGGTATCGGAACCTTGACAGATGCCATTGTAGTGGGCAAAACTGTTGATTTATGCAATGCACTGAATTTGGTACCGGAGCAAACTTCGATGTGGACGGGCATTGCTTTTATGCTGATAGGACTTCTGATCAACGGAGTGGGTCAGTACATTTATATGCAGTCTGCTTTATGCTGCGGTCCAAGAGATGGTCTTCTCCTGGCGTTAAGCAAGAGAATGCCGAAAGTTCCTATCGGTGCCGTTGGCGTCATGATAAATGGAGCAGTTTTGCTTTTAGGCTGGATCCTGGGCGGGCCCATCGGCATCGGTACGATCCTCGGAGTCTTACTGATGACACCGATCATGCAGATGGTATTCCAGGTAATGCACTTTGAACCGAAAGCAGTCATCCATCAGGATTTGATTCAGAGCAGCAGGGTTATTTCATCTTCACTTCGAAAAAAATAAGTCCTCCTCTGGCTGTAAACTTGTTTTGAGAGATAAAGCATAAACATAAAAAGACATAAAGCATAAATAAGAACATAAGTAAAAAATATATGTTGTATTTGTGGGTGTTTTGTGTTAGAATATCACTTATTAAAACAGAAGCAAGGGTAGCTAACGGAAGTGGGGTGAGAGTCCGCCTACTGTTTCTCAGCAACTGTAATGCCTGCAGGGTCAGGACAAGTCAGGAGACGAGCTATCGCTTGGATGTAATGATTTCTCTGAGGCAGAAGGGTACATCGATGCGAAAAGGTAAGCAGACAAACGGAGTTTCCTGTTACAGCGGCAGGATGACTGCTCTGCGGCACTTTTAGCTGAGCAGAATAAAGTATGAAGTGGGGGGGGGTAGAGCGTATCTATTCCGTTCCCAATTTGGATATGTACATCCAGTTGGGATACCATACAGAAATGCAAGGATATCTACAGACTGTCAGAGAAAGGACAGTCTGTTTTTGTGTTATAGTTATAAAAGAAGAAAAGTGAATACAGGCTTTTGTGATAAATGCGCCGCCTGGGAAGAGTTGTTATCCGGCATCGACCGCCGGTTATGGATAAAAGGAAGCTACAGAAAATAGAAAGGGCAGAAATTATGAACAACAATTTTCAAAAGACTTCAGAACTGAAACTGACAGACAGAGAGGCAAAGCTTCTGGCAATTATACGCAAAATGGATTTCGGTGAAGTCCGGGTCGTTGTTACAGACGGCATTCCGACAAGAGTCGAGGAAATCAAAAAGAGCATTAAATTGTAAAACTGAATCAGTATCACACAAGCAATGAACTGACCGGAAAACCGGAGGTTCCGCAGAAAAGCAGGAAAACGTAAGGGTCCCCCCTCTGAAAGGGAAGAATCATGGATATTCCTGCCTCTGTGGAACCTCTTTTTTTGCGGTGCAGCCAAAAGAAGGAGAAAATCAATGAAAAAAAGAAAAAGAGGACTTGCGCTCCTTTTGGGAATGGTGCTATGCATCAGTATGATCTTTGCCGCTGTGCCGGTTTATGGGGCAGAATCAGCAGAACCGAACGTAAACCAGGATGGAAAAATCGTATCGGAAATCGATTCACGGCACAACGATATCAAAAAGCGGGACGAACTGATCGCTTCCCTTGGTGAAGACGAAATGGAGTTTCTGATCTGGCAGGAGGGAGAATACGAATTCGGCGGACTCAGATGGAGTATCTGGGGTGGCACCCGGGATACCTATACCGAAATCAGCATCAATAAGAAGTTGCTGAAGGACGCGTACCGGCAGACCAACGTTCCGGTTGAGGTGGAAACTGCGCTGGGGACATACAGCCTGAGCAGTGACTTGATGAGGTATCTGGTAAAAAAAGGAACCGGCAAAGATGTTAAGCTGGTTCTGGAAAAAGTAAACCTGACGAAGAAAGAAAAAGCCATTTTCGGAGAAAACGCCTATGCCTGTAAAGCATATTTTCTTTCCGGAGGGGAAAAAATCACGGATCTCGGATATAATCAGCTTACACTGACGCTGTCCATTCGCAGTCAGATGCCGGCAGGTGTGTGTGCTGGACGGGTAAGCAGCCAGGGGAGGCTTTATCGGATGGACTCACAATTTGGCGGACAGGTTGGCAACTACCGGTGCAGGATCAATACGACCAAGATGGGTACCTTTATCCTGTCAAGTGGCGCAAGACTTGATTATGCCAAACGGGCAACAGCAGTGACTTCCACACGCCTTTCCATCAAGACAGCAGGCAAGAAAAACGCAGTCAGTATCAGCTGGAAGAAACCTGCGGCTTTTAAGCCACAGGGCTACCAGGTAGCTGCTTCCTCTAAAAAAACAGGGAGCTACAAGCAGATCCGTACGACAGGAAAACTTTCCTGCCTGGACAGCGGCCGAAAGAGCGGAACGAAGCGATATTACAAGGTACGGGCCTATGCTATGGTAAACGGAACGAAGTTTTACAGCAAGTGGTCCTACATAAAAGCCGCATCTGCCAGGTAAGATTCACAGAAAAAGCTTGAACAAATGCAGAAAAAGAAACCGGATTGTCCGGATAAACAGGAATAAGGTCAAAGACAAGATTACGATTAATGATAGGAGATATGCATATGCAGCAAATTTTAGCCGATGTATTACATACCATTGGACAAGCCATGCTTACACCATGCCTGATCGTTCTGGCACTTTTAATGGTTGCCGCACTATGGCAGATCGGGGATGTGGCAGTGGAATGGATAAAGGTCAGAAGACCACATAAACTCAAGGTGACCGAATTGATCAAAGAAATTCACAACCGGGCAGAAAACGGTGGAGTGGAAGCGATCCGTGAAACCATAGAAACCAGCAGTCTGCTTCCGAGGCAGAAAAAAGCCATTTATCGGGTGCTGGATGCACCGGAGCTTTTTCCTCACAGTGCGACTGTTACCGCTATTGCAGAGAAAGCTATCGCATCAGAAGAGGACTACTACAGCCGTCAGGTGCAGATCACGGATACCATCGCCAAGCTGGGGCCATCCTTCGGACTCTTGGGAACGCTGATTCCCCTTGGTCCGGGGATCACTGCTCTGGGAAACGGAGATACTGCGGCTCTGGCATCCTCGGTAGGTATCGCCTTTGATACTACGATCGCAGGATTGCTGGCTGCCAGCGCTGCCGTTGTTATTTCCGGCAGACGGAAGCACTGGTACGGAAATTATATGACAGAGCTGGAAACCGTGATGGAAGCTATCCTGGAGGAGATCGATCAACATGCTGAGAACGAATAACCGCAGATTGGGGCGCAGAACCCATAGCTTTGAAAAAGCTACACCCAATCCCATGGAAAACCTGGCAAATCTGGTGGATGTCATGCTGGTATTTGCTTGTGCACTGATGATCGCTATCATTACGCACTGGAACGTGGATCTGACCCAGAATAAGATTAACAAAGAAGATTTGGAACCGGCAGATGATATGCAGGAAGCCATTCAGAACGAAATCGATTCGGCACAGCTTGAGTCCAAGGGTCGTGTTTATGAGGATCCGGAAACCGGAGATCTATATATTGTAACAAACTAAGCAACGCGAAATGATGAAGAAAACAAAGGGACGGTTCGACAGGATCCGGGCAGGTCTTTTGATTCTTGCGATATTACTGACCGCAGCCACAGGAATTCTGGTGATGAATACACCGCTTAAGGCACCGGAAGGAACATGGAACGTGGATGTCTATGAGGTAAAGGCTGCGGTGTCCTCTTATCCGGAAGTGGAGCTGGAGCAGGTTTCGGAAAATTCCAATTTGATGAACCCACTGACCCGGGAAGCGGAAGATAAACAGGAAAACCTGAGGGAAAAATCCGAAAAAGCGCAGCAGTCGAAGGATGACCTTTCACAGGATAGAAAAGGCAGCGAAAGTCATAACGACAATTCTACCGAAAAGTCCGGTGACGAAAAGACGGAAGCAAAGAACCCGCAGGAGTCCCGGGACACTGCCGGAAATGATAATACAGGCAGCGGGTTCGAACAAAAGTACGAAGACTTACCGGAGGATGCACTGGTACAGCAGGATCTGCAGGTGTCTGATCTGATGAAGGAGATTGGACTGGATGATCCGGCACAGATTCTTTCGGTGCGCAATATTACAGGAATCGGCAGCGATACGCTCCTGCAGAGCATCAATGGTGTCTATGCAGCACTGCTCAGCACCAAAGGCACCACGATCATTCAGATCAAATACAAGGATGCGGAAGGAGCTACCCAGCTATATGTAAAAAAAATTAACTATGTACGGCCTGAAGTCAGTACACCTGCTGAAAAACAGCCGCTAATCCGGACCAATCTGAAGGAAAACGGTATCTATAATCAGGAAACCCTG
>CAKQVC010000026.1 GCA_934277655.1 uncultured Clostridia bacterium | reverse complement strand
TCCCAAACCTGTGTTTTTATTGCATCCCATGCCGAAGCCTTTGGATTAGCATAATTAAGTGCACTCGTTTTATAGGATTCGTACTTAAAATCAAAGTATGTCTTATTTATTTGAATGCCTAGAACTTTGCCCATCACATCATCGTCTTTAGCTGTCATTGTCATATAACCCTGCTTTGTTCGTAATCCATTACTGTTCTGCTTTAAAAGCTGATGCACAGATTTTGAAACACCCTCTCCCATCTGGCTAAATTCCTTTGCACCTTTAATTTCCAACAATTGTGAATAGCCAAAAGTTACACCTAACATCAGACACATGCATACAAGAGTTATTAACATGAATTTCTTTTTCATTTTCATTTCACCCCCCTATTTGGGTCCGGCAACAGTGAGCGTCAGCGTTGCATTTGGTACTGCAATATACGTATCAGGCACAGAAAAAGTAAATTCGCCTTTTTCTACAAATGATTTTTTAAAAGTCTTTGTCAGTGTGCCATAATAAGCGTAGTATAGTTTAGTACCTGTCGCCACTATTAAATCATCTTTTTTCCAAAATGTACTTTTATTCGGAGCAATTGACCTGTTTACAGTACTTCCAGAATCCACAGTTTCCTTTAACCCTGCTAGAATTACATCCCCATCACCATAAGTATGTCTAGGATACATTGATGCACTAGTTCGTACTTTTTTTGCTGTATAAGAGTTAGTAGATTTATCATAATCCACACTTATATAAAATTCCACACCCCATACACTTGCTCCATAATCTGTATGTTTACCTAGAAATTTTTTTGTTGCCTGCTCGCTTTTAGTTGTAGCATTTGCTACTGCCGTAAACCCTATGATTATCATTAAGATTATCATCGCAAGCTTGATTATTCGATTGCATTTTTCTATACTCACTGATATAATCTCCTTTCCTTTATATTTAATTTTCTCCTATTCTCTCTCCCGCCCGCATCGGCATCCCTCCTTTCCTGCACTTCGCCAAGTTTCATCTGAACTTTTTTTCTCGACTGATATATTCGATTAAAAATTATTATGTGTTACGTCTTGGAATCAAATGAACGTTAACTCCTAACTCTAACTGCATTTTACATGCGTCAGATTATTTTAAATTCCAACTGTGTTTTACCTTTATTTTGCTGTTAGCGGAATCTTTTTCTACATATCCTACCGATGTACTCAATGTGTAGTATTCTGTCCCACTCGAAAGTTTCACTCCATAGCGGGCATACATTCCAATCTCTGAATTGCCGGCTTTCCTTGCAGACTCGGTTGTTACATATGGTCCAAATGCTTCTCCTGTGCATTTTTCGCCTGACATTTCTGCCTTACCATAATTTTCATCTAAGCCTTGTGCACTGACTTTATAGTGATTTTCCAAGTAAAAAGTAGCTGCTGTTCTTCCTGAGATTGTCAGCATAGCTTTTGCAGTAAAATAACGGTTTCCATACTCTTTCCACAGTGTTTCGCCGTTCGATGCTCGCTGAATAGAATTTACTGCCTGACTTTCTCTATTTGTCTCCGACACATCCGTAAGAACCACCTGGAGCTTTACATTTTCGCTCAAAATATAAGTTTCTACGCTTTTTCCATTGCCTGACTCGTCTAAACATAGCTCAGAACCAATGTCCATACCTTTTAACGAATTCAATGCCTGTTCTATTTGCTGTACTTGCTGTGCCTGTATGCTGCTTTGCTCGCTTTCATAGGCATACGCATATGTCGGTACTACCACTGTCAAAATTATCAAAGCTACTGTCCACGTTTTAAACCATAATGTTTTCATGTTTTCTCCTGTATTTCTGCTTTTTTCTTAACAATAATCGATTTTCTTCTGCTTGGCAACAGTAATGTTCTAGGTGGTATCTTTTTTGTTCTAGGTGGTCATATTTCTTTGCTTTTTATCAAATTCCCTTTGAATTTAAACTTCAATTTCGGTTACAATTTCCCGTTTTCCATCTTTTTTCTCGATTCCTCTGAATGAAATTTTTCCATTGTTTCGTCGTAATGCCTTTTCTACGTTATATAATCCGAAGCCGTGTTCTCCTTCTAAATCCGTATAGATCTGCAGTTTTCCATCCACAATTTCAGGCATCACGTCTACAGGGTTTTCTATAATGATAAAAACATTTTTTTCTTCGTATGCTTTTATCGTGACCTTCACATATCTTGGCTCTGAGCATTTTGCCGCTGCTTCATAGGCATTTTTTACCGTATTGCTCAGGATAATGCATAAGTCGGAATTGCTGACCGGAAAGTCCTGCGGGAACCGGCCTGCTGCACTGACATGAACTCCTTCTTTCTCTCCTAGACAATAATATTGATTCAGAACGGCATCGCCAACCAGATTATTGACCGAAAGATATTGCAGTTCCCTGGTTTGCCCGATAATATCCTGCAAATAGTCTCTCAACTGCGTGGTCTGTCCTTCATCCAGCATGTTTTCCATCGCCGTAATGTGAGCTTTATAATCATGGCGAAAAGCTCTCAGTTCTTTTTGACGCTGGTTTAAAAATTTATATTGTTCTACCTGAAGCTTCACACATTGATGATTTTCCCTCTGTTCCCTCAATAATTTTTGATTTTGAGCTTCATACATAATCAGCAACACAAGAAAAGCTGACATTAGAACTGCTGCCCCTCGCCCGCGCAAAATAAGCTCAGACTGAACGTTTTGCAAGATCTGCACAGTGTCTCCGCTCACTGCCTGATAGTGGCTTGGGACTGCGAGAAGGATTGTAAAGATCCAGAATTGGTAATACCGGATTGCTCTCAGCCCATTCTGCACAGAATCTCTTTTTCCCCGAAAAATCACACACAGGATTCCGATCAAAAGAATAAGTATCAGCTCGCTCATCATCGTACTCAGCGATTCTTTCATCAGCATCCCGCCTATCGTATACAAAAATGTAATAACGATCCGCTGCATCTCATATAGACACAGGAAATGCCCCACTCTCAGTTTCCGAAATACGAGTAAGAGTATCGCTGTCTCTCCCAGAAAATACAAGAGGCTGCTTTTTTGAATATAATAGTCAGAACCCACCTGCAAAAGTCCCATTTTTAAAAGAACCGGAGACAGTGCTGCCAGCGTTATCGCCGATATTACTGCACCTGCGATATACTTGCGCCCTCTATATTCAAAGCCAAACACATAGCGAAGAAGTACGAACAATTCCAGACCGCCCAACCCATATTCTAAGAAAGTATCCATTCCTAAATTCATCATAAATACCTCGCCATTTTTTTCTTATACTCTCGGTACTGGTTTCTGCACTCCTGCTCCCGTCGTCGTCCTACCGAAAATCTCCCCAGATTTCCTTTCATAATCACTTTTCCCTTTTCAAAACTGTCAATCCATCTGCATCCTACAATGCATCCCGGACTGATCCTCAGGAAATCCTCCATCGGCAGACGTTTTTCCCAGGTGTTCAAGCTGTCTCTTGTTTCATAAATCTCATTCCCGACATTAACAGATGTATATACATGACTGGCTACAATGCCGCGAATATCCTGACTGTTCACATAAATCCCATTCTTAATTTCCAGCTTTGACCCCGCAAAACAGTATCGAACCGTCGTATCCAATGCGTCGAAAAAGACTTCTTCTCTTAAAGGTTTTTCTAAAAAAGCAATCACATTGCGTCCGAAAGCCGCCGGCATGATTTCAGGATGGTTCGTAACGTAAATAACGAAGATGTTGCGTGCCTCATCTTCCATTTCTTTTCTTATGTCAATTCCTGTTTTTTCAGGCATTTCAATGTCAAGGATCAAAATATCTCCACTGTCACTTTCTCCGACATTCTTCAGTATTTGCTCATCATAACCGGAAAGTGCCTGCACATCACAGCAAAGCTTTTTCTGCTGTACATACTCGGTACACATTTGTGTTGTGATTTCTCTGTCCGTCTTATTATCATCAATAATGATTATCTTCATTGCGGTTTATCCTCTCTGACTGCATAGAATCTGAAAATGGAAGTTCCCCATCTGTCGCATCCGTTGTTCTGCTGAGAATATTATAGCCTACTATCAGCTGTTACCGCAATCGCAATGTTCTAAGTGGTCGATTTTTGTTCTAACTGGTCATTTTTTTACTAAAATTTCCATGTCATAATATTTATGACTGTAAATTTTTATATTTATTTGCATTTATTCCCCTTCTGCAGCAAGCTCGCATTCTACCACAAACCGCTGGGTGTTGCTGCTGTCTTCCGTGCAGGTCGACAAGAAGAGTTTCTGCCCGCCGGAGGAATCTTTTCCCTGGCGTTCCGCCGGAAGCTCATATACCGGTCCGTCCACGTCTGCCTTATATGCTTTTTTTGCCTGGTACTGCAGGCGGCGTCCGTCCGGCAGAAGGATATATACATTTTCGTGGGCGTTTCGGTATTCCTCTTTTTCGTAGCGATCGAGAGTTCCGAACATACTTCCGTTTTTCATATTGTGGCCGTAAACCACTGTCCTTTCATCGCCAAAATCCTCGCTGCAGCGGGAGTCGATAAAAATACTGCCTGCTACCACATATTTTTTTTCATAGGACTGGAACAGATACTGGTTATTGTCCGCACCCTTTAAGATCGGATAACTGATGTCCGTATCCTCTATATAAATCCAGCCGATGACATCCTCATTTACCTTTTGCAGCTTTTCAAAATCCACCTCCGGCAGATTGTTTTCTTCTTTCGCCGTGTACAGTTCTTCCGTTTTATCATAGAAATCGTTGATTTCCTTATATTCTTTCAGGATAGATACTACCTTATATAGCGAAAAAAGAAACACTGCTGCGAGAATCAGCATCAGCACCGTTCTTATCCCTCTTTGGTACCGGTCTCGGTCGTGTTTCTTTTCAGTGTTCATTTTTATTGTATACCTGTCGTTTCTTCCATATTCTATTTCAGATTCCAGACAGCCTCTGCACGTTTCTGTGAAGACATCAGATGTTTTGTCATTGCCGCCGCTGCTCTTTCTTTATCCCTATCTTTGATTGCATCCAGAATCGCTCTGTGCTCAACCAGGATGGATTCCAGATAGGACTGCTCATAAAAAATGGATTTTCTGGTTTTGTCTATGTATTCTTTATAAGAGCGAAGTACCTGTGCAAGGAACCGGCTTCTTGCCGATGCATAGATGATATCATGGAAGGATGAATTCATTTCCAGCACTTTTTTTCTGTCTTTTTTCTTTGTATAAAACTCCATCAAATCGCACTGTTCTTCCAATGCCGCGATTTCCTTTTCGGTAATTCGGTCAACTGCCCAGTTTAGCGCCAGTGCTTCCAGCGCTTCTCTTACAGCATAAATATCCTCCACATCCTGCTTGGTAAAGCCCTTCGCAAAACATCCGCGGTTCGGCACGTAATCAATCAGCCCTTCGTTTTCGAGGATCTTAAAAGCTTCTCTGATCGGTGTTCTGCTCACCCTCAGTTCAGTCGCTATCTGATTCTCTTTGATCTTTTCTCCGATCTCATACTCTCCTTTTAAAATCCGCTCTCGCACGACGTCTGCGATTTCATCTGTAAGAGAAAACGAATTGGAAAATTCCTTGCTTGTCATTTACTTGTCTCCTGGTTCCATAATCTTGTCATGTGCGGTATGCTGTATAAAATGGTTCTTACCCTGCGGCAACGCCGTAAACATAATCGCAAGAACCATTATACCACTCCCCAAGTCCTTCAAAACGAGTGATTCAATGGTTCTTACCTCGCGGCAACGCCGTAAGCATGATCGCAAGAACCATTATACACTATAACAGGTAATTTTCCAAGACCTGTCTTTCAAAATCAAAGTTTTCAATCTGTAAATAATATTCTGCAGCATCGATCAGCGCTTTCATCGGGCAGAGTCCGACAATTTCCGTACCGGTCACCTGCACGCCGTATCGCCTTGCTTCGGCTTTGACCAGTTCGGTCACACGGTACAGCGGAGTTACCCTAAAATCCGTCATGTTGATGGAAACCTGAGCAATTCCCCTGTCCTCGAGCAAAAATCCCATTGCCTTGACGCATCGGAGCCCGCCGTCTTTTTCACGGATGATCCCGGCGATCTTTTTTGCGATCTGCACATCCGAGGTGTTCAGATTCAGATTATAAGCGACCAGCGGCGGCCTTGCACCCACCGCAACGACACCGCCGGTCGGATGAATGCGCCTGCCCCCAAAATCCGGCTCCCACTCTTCCTTCTGCACTTTCTCCGCCATGCCCTCAAACTGTCCTTTTCGAATGGCAGCCAGGTTCTTTCGCTGCGGACTTGATGCAGATAGTTCATACAAGAAAACCGGCAGATCCGCCTCGCCGGCGATCCGCTTTCCGACTGTCATTGAAAGCTCGATGCAATCCTCGTTGGACGCATCCTTTACCGGCACAAACGGCATGACATCCACGCAGCCCATCCTCGGATGCTCCCCGGTGTGTTTCGTCAGATCGATCAGCTCCACCGCCTTCTTCGCAAGCTTCACACTGGCCTCTTCCACGCCTTTCCCATCGCCGATATACGTGATAACCGTCCGATTGTGATTGGGATCCGAAGAATAATTCAGCAACGTACATCCCGGCGTCGACCGGATCTGATCCACACACGCTTCAATTACCTCCTGATCCCTGCCCTCCGAAATATTCGGGATACTTTCAATGATCTGAGTCATTTCGCACTCCTTTCCTGTCGGTTTTCCTGACATTTTTCGCCGCAAAATATCTTCTACAGATTCTCCAGAACGTCCTGATAAATTTTTAAAGCCAGAGTTTCTGCCTCTGCTACAATTTCTTTTCCGGCCGCAAACTTCTTTTTCGCCTCTTCATCTTTTACACTCGGAAGATTGATGCTTACATTCAGCCATGCACCCTTGATGCCTGCCAGCAGGTTCAAAGCCGCAACTCCCAGATCCGAAGACGCATTCGGATTCGATTTTCCCACGAGGCTCTCGGTCACTTTCAATCCCTGCAGACATAATTCCAGCATCTCAAACGGAACTTCGGTTGCCGTCAGTGTTGCCTCTGCGATTGCCTTGCTTCTGATCGCTTTTTCCTCATCGGTACTCTTTGGCATTTTATAAGCTGCCGATACCTTTGTAAATGCCGCCGTGTCCTTATCAATACCTTCCGTCAGCTCTGCAAGGAGTTTTACTGCCTCTTCTCCGGCTTTCAGGCAGCCCTCTTCAAAATCCTTATATCGTTCTTTACCGATGGTCAGTTCACAGACCATGGAAACCAGCCCGATTCCCTGTGCCGCCGTCAATGCACTGACAGAGCCGCCTCCCGGTGCCGGTGCATCCGATTTTAATACGTCTAAATAATCTTTGATCGTCATTTCTGCTAATTTCATTTTATACTATCGTTCCTTTCTTTATTGTCTGAAGTGTCATATTGGAGCCAAACCGGTAACACAGCATTTCCATATCCGGTGCATCCCAGATGACCAGATCTGCCTGTTTTCCTTCTTCCAGCGTTCCCACCAGATTCCCCCTGCCGATGGCACAAGCAGGGTTGATGGTTACCGCCGTCAGGACTTCCTCCGGGCTCATCCCATATTTCAGATAGCCCAGATTCATAACAAACTGCAGGTTCAACGATGGACAGGATCCCGGATTAAAGTCGGAAGCCAGTGCAACCGGTATTTCATATTCATCCACCATCCGCCTTACCGGAGCATAGTCTGCACCCAGATAAAAAGACGTTGCAGGAAGACACATCGCAATGGTTCCACCTTCTGCCATCGAAGCCATTCCGGCGTCATCGATAACGATCAGATGCTCTGCCGATGCAGCTCGCATTTTTCCTGCCAAAGCGCTGCCGCCAATAGCCGCAATCTCATCTGCATGGATTTTAAGCCCAAAGCCCAGCTTTTTGGCTGCCTGCAGGTATCGTCTGCTCTGCTCCACATTGAACACGGAATCCTCGGTAAAAATATCGACAAACTCCGCAAGCCCCCGATCTTTGACATAAGGCATCATTTCCTGGATGCAATACTCGATGAACTCGTCCTCTCTGCCCTCCCATTCCGGCAGCACCACATGAGCCGGCATGAAAGTAGAAACAAGATCCATCGGATGCTCTTCCTTCAGTTTTTTTAAGACTTTCAATAATTTGACTTCTGTTTCCAGGTTGATTCCATATCCACTTTTCGCCTCGCAGGTCGTTACGCCAAGGTGCATCATTTCATCCAGAAATTTCTTCGTCTTGTTATAAAGCTCCGCAAAATCTGCCTTCCGGGTTTTCTTTACCGTATCGGGAATCCCGCCGCCTGCCCGCAGGATGTCCAGATAGCCTTTCCCGCTTAGTTTCAACGGTAGTTCCTGCTGCCGGTATCCCCCGAAAACTATATGCGTATGCCCGTCCACAAGCCCCGGAGTGACCAGATTTTGCGCGGCATCGACTATCGCATCCGCCTTTTCTGCTCCTTGCGGCAGCCTGCCGCCGGATGTGATCTCTGCAATCCTGCCATTTTCAATAAAAATTGCGGCATGATCCAGTTTCCGGTTTTCTCCTTGTTTCTTTCCTTTGTGGGGATAGCTTCCGACCGGTGTCTGCAGCCGGCCTATATTTTTTATCAATACATTGCTCATGCTTTCATCTGCCTGTCTTCTGTTATTTTACAAACTTATCAACAGTTTTGTCAACTATTTCATCACTGGCAAGGAATGGAATCGTAATATGTCCTTTTCCTGCATAGTTTTGATTATATTCTGCGGCTGTTGATAGGGCATTTATATTTCTCGCCCAGCTTCTTCTGGCAACACCGCCCATAACATCCCACATCATCGCAGACCGGATGATTTCATCAACTCTCTGGCTTCCATCCAGCAAAAGTCCAAATCCTCCATTGACTGCCTTGCCGATACCTACACCTCCGCCATTATGGAGGGCGCAAAGAGACATCCCTCTTGCTGCATTTCCTGCGAAACACTGCACTGCCATATCTGCCATTACATTCGATCCATCCTTGATATTCGATGTTTCCCGAAATGGCGAATCGGTTCCGGAGACATCATGGTGATCTCTTCCAAGCATGACCGGCCCGATCTGTCCTTCTCGAACCAGTTTGTTAAATGCCAGTGCGATATTGCGTCTGCCCTCTGCATCCTGATAGAGAATCCTTGCCTGCGTTCCTACTACCAACTTATGCTTTACAGCGTCCCGGATCCAGACCCAGTTGTCTCTGTCCTGCGCTCTGCGATTCGGATCGATGCAGCCCATTGCTGCCCGGTCAGTGATTTCCAGATCCGCAGGCTTTCCTGACAAGCAGACCCAGCGGAACGGTCCATATCCATAATCAAACAAGATTGGTCCCATAATATCCTCCACATAAGACGGCCAGATAAATCCATCTTTGTCATCGTATCCGTTCCTGGATATTTCCTTAATCCCTGCATCATACATAGCTTTCATAAAGGAATTGCCATAATCAAAGAAATAGGTTCCTCGTTCGGTCAGCGTTTTGATCGCATGATAGTGCCTGTGAAGGGTTTTGTCAACTTCCCTGCAAAAGTTTTCTCTATTCTCATGCAGAGCTTTTGTCCGCTCCTCAAATCTCATCCCTGCCGGGCAGTAGCCGCCGCTGTACACATTATGGCAGGATGTCTGGTCAGAAAGCAGGTCAATGTGAAAATCCTTCTCCACTGCAGCTTCCAGCAGATCTACGATATTGCCATGATATGCAATCGAAACTGTTTCTTTCGCCGCCCTTTTTTCATCAGCCAGCCTGAAAACTTCCTCCAGATCATCCAAAACAACATCGACCCATCCTTGTTTATGCCTGGTTTCAATTCTGGATCCATCGACCTCCGCAAAGATCCCTACCGCATTGGCAATATTGGCTGCTTTGGGCTGTGCTCCGCTCATACCTCCCAGTCCGGATGAAACAAAAGTGTATCCGCTCAGATCTCCATCTTCCGGAACACCCAGTTCTTTTCTCCCTGCATTGAGGATTGTATTAAATGTACCATGAACGATTCCCTGCGGTCCTATGTACATCCAACCGCCTGCCGTCATCTGACCATAATTGGCAACGCCCATTTCTTCTGCAATCTCCCAGTCATCCGGATTATCATACAACCCCACCATCATGGAGTTGGTAATAATGACTCTTGGTGCAGACGGCTTCGATGGAAACAGCCCCAGCGGATGACCTGATTCCACAACCAAAGTCTGCTCGTCCGTCAGTTCCTCCAGATACTTCTTTATCAATCGGTACTGCAGCCAGTTCTGGCACACCTGCCCTGTTTCGCCATAAGTAACCAGTTCATATGGATATAGCGCTACTTCAAAATCCAGGTTGTTATCGATCATGACTTGAAATGCCCTGCCCGCAAGACATTTTCCTTTATATTCTTCAATGGGTCTTCCGTAGATCCGACCTTCCGGTCTGTAGCGATATGCATAGATTCTTCCCCGTGTTGTCAGCTCTTCCAGAAATTCCGGTGCCAGTTTTTCGTGCAGTTCTTCCGGAACATAGCGCAAAGCGTTTTTCAGCGCAATTTTTGTCTGGGCTTTGGTCAGGCGGAATCCTCGGTCCGGTGCCCGCCGTATATCTTTTTTGAACTCCGGATAGTCTGGATAATCCTTTCCCAGCTGAATGTGCATCTCACGCATGATTTCCTCGTTTTTTAACATTTAAACCCCTCCCTGTTTTTTCCATCTCGCCTGGCTGTCAGAGCTGTCTGTTTTCCTTGAAAGCATCCCTGCTGTCCTGTTTACTTCAGCTTTACGATCTTTTCGACTGCCGCCAGGATCGATCCATCCTTTACCATTTCATCAAATTTTTGAAGCTGGTCATGCATGATAACATCCTCTTCAACCGGTGGAATCGTCTGCCGGATAAAGTCATAAGCTGCCCGTGTTGCCGGTGCCAGATAGTCAATGCCGTGTTCTCCAAGTTCCTGCCTGAGCCAGATTGCCTGCACTGCTGTCGAAAGCTCAATGCCGATGACTTTCTGTGCGTTATCCAGCACCATAGCCGCTGTTCTTGCTGAAGTTGCTCCCATAGATACATGGTCTTCCTGATTTGCAGATGTCGGAATGGAATCTACACATGCCGGATGGTCATAAACTTTGTTTTCGGATACCATGGAAGCTGCCGCATACTGGGCGATCATATAGCCGGAATTCAGACCACCATTCTTCACAAGAAATGCCGGAAGTCCTTCCGAAAGTGCCGGGTTTACCATCCGTTCCTGTCTGCGTTCCGATACGCTGGCAAGCTCAGAAATCGCAATTTTTAGAAAGTCAAACGCAAGTGCCATCGGCTGTCCGTGAAAATTTCCACCGGAAACAACTTCCTCTTCCTCCGGGAAGACAATCGGATTATCCGTTACAGCATTAATCTCCCTGTTGACTGCTTCGTATACATAGCGGATGGCATCTCTGGACGCCCCATGGATCTGTGGCAGACATCGCTGAGAATAAGGGTCCTGCACCTTACCTTGCTGAAACGGCAAAACATTCTTCGAACCGGAAAGCAGGCTACGCATATTTTGCGCCGCATCCATCTGTCCCGGATGTCCCCGCAGTACATGGGTCTTAGGATCGTATGCTTTCCCGATGGCATGCATAGCCTCACCGGTCAACGCTCCTGCAATATCGGCAATTTTTGTAAGTTTCATGGCATCATAAAGGGTATTTAAACCTACGGCTGTCAGCATCTGTGTTCCGTTGTTGAGAGCCAGTCCCTCTTTCGATGCCAGCTCGACCGACTTCAGATCTGCCATGCGGAATGCTTCCTGTGCTTCCATAATGTTCCCCTGGTATTCCACCTGCCCCATGCCGATCAGCCCCAGTGCGATACAGGAAAGAGGTGCCAGGTCGCCGGATGCTCCGACCGATCCTTTTTCGGGAACCAGTGGATGGATTCCTGCATTCAGCATGTCCAGCAATGTCTGAAGGGTTTCCAGACGAATGCCGGAATGTCCTCTTGCCAGAGAATTCGCTCTGAGGAGCATAGCTGCTCTGACATATTTTTGTTCATAGGGTTTTCCCAGGGCGCATGTATGGGACATAATCAGATTTTTTTGAAGTTTTGCAGTCTGTTCCGTAGAAATCGAAACATCGGAAAACTTTCCAAAACCGGTAGTCAGCCCGTATATGACTGCTTTGTCCGCAACCTTTCTTTCTACAAATGCCCGTGCTTTTTTTACAGCCTCTTCCGCCTCCGGGGCTAATGCTGTTTTTTCGTGATTCCTGCATACTTCGATGACCTGATCGATGGTCAGGTCTCTTCCATTCAAAAGCACTGTCATATTTTTTCTCCATTTCATAAACACACATCATCATGAAAGATCATACATTTTTATGTACTCAATTTCTCTTTTTAATTATATCTGTTTGTTTTCGGGAAAACTACATGCTCTTATTGCCCACTTTCGTCATGAAAACATGGGAAACGACTCACTCCCGGATCACGGCATGAAAAGATAGAAAACACAGCCTCCCAGATTGTAGCAAAAACATAGGAAACTCCGAGCTCCCAGGTCACGGCATGAAAAAAAGCAGACCCGAAGGTCTGCTTTCAATGTACTTTATGATTATTTGATTTCTATTACTTTTCGTATCTGTTAAAAGTTAGTCTGCAACATAAGGAAGTAACGCAATGATTCTTGCTCTCTTGATAGCAGTTGTTACTTCTCTCTGGTGCATAGCGCAAGTTCCTGTGATTCTCTTCGGAAGGATCTTGCCTCTTTCAGTGATGTATTTTCTTAATTTTTCTACATCCTTGTAGTCAATTCTTTCTGTCTTGTCAGCGCAGAACTGGCATACTTTTTTTCTTCTCATGCCACCGCCACGTCTTTTATCCATCATGGTCCATTATCTCCTTTCTATTAGAATGGAATATCCTCATCGATTTCAGAGAATCCTTCCGGAATTGCATCCTGTACCGGCTGGCTCTGTGAACGGCCTGCACCGTACCCTTGACCGCCGCCGTAACTCTGTCCGGACTGGTTCTGAGGTCTGTCTCCCCATTCTAAAAACTCTACTCTGTCAGCAACGACATCCGTGGTGTAAACAGTTGCACCATCTTTATTGGTATAACTGCCTGTTTGTATTCTTCCCTGAACGCCTACCAATCTTCCTTTCGCAAGGAATCTCTCGCAGTTTTCTGCCTGTTTGCCGAATACGACAACATTTGGGAAGTCCGTCTGCTTTTCACCGTTCTGTCTCGGCGGTCTGTCGATCGCTACCGCGAATCTGCAGATGGCCATCTGCGTGCCGGCAGAATAGCGAACTTCCGGGTCTCTGGTCAGCCTGCCAATCAATACTACACTGTTCATGCTTGCACCTCGTTCCTATTTCGCATCCTTGTTGATGATGATGTGTCTGATTACGTTATCGGAAATCTTGAGTCTTCTGTCAAGTTCCTTCGGTAATGTCGGGTTGCCCTTGAAATCAACTACAACGT
>CAKQVC010000025.1 GCA_934277655.1 uncultured Clostridia bacterium | reverse complement strand
GGATATCAATATGATTTCCCGCCTCTTCATTGGCATAAAGACTGTCCAGGATCATCGCCGTGTTCTTTACAAGCAGGCTGGAACCTTCGCGCGGCGACATTTTCAGTTTATGATACAAATAGTTGGGAACCATGCCGCAATGGCGGATTCCAAAATGATAGCCTGCCAGCAGAATGTCAAACTTATCGCCATCTTCCGGCAGCACATCCAGATAAGGCGCCACCCGCAGCGTGTTCGCCTCCACGCCCAGCAGGATCTCTACCTGTGGGAAAGCGTCTTTAATAGCCGCAATGTCACGCCGCATCTGCGGAAGCTTTTCCATGTCAATACCGTAAGTCAGATGCCCCGGGCCATGGTCAGTGATCGCAATGGATTTCAGTCCTCTTGCAGCAGCCACCTTTACATTGTCCTCGATGGTGCCTTTGCCGTGAGAATAAATCGTATGGGTATGATGGTCATAGATCATCCTGTATTTTTCAATGGTATCCTGATACCGGCTTCCGGTCTGCTGTACGGTTACTTTTTCCGGGTCGAAAGCTGCTTCTGTGTTCTGTCTTGTTTCTTTATCCAATAATCCTTACCTCCGGTTCCAGCATTACGCCAAACTGATCGTAAACCCGGTTCTGTACCAGGGCAATCAGCTGTAAAATGTCGGTGGCTGTTGCACCACCCCGGTTGATAACAAAGCCGCTGTGCAGTGTCGAAACCTGTGCACCGCCTACGCTGACGCCTTTCAGTCCGGCATCCTGGATCAGCTTGCCTGCAAAATATCCTTCCGGTCTTTTGAACGTACTGCCTGCTGACGGATACTGTACCGGCTGCTTGCTGTTCCGCTTCTGCATCAGATCCCGCATGGTTTCTGCAATCGTTTCCGGATCGCCTTTTTCCAGCTTCAAGCTGGCTGCAAGTGCGATATATCCATTTTCTTCTAAGATGCTATGACGATATCCAAACTCCATCTCTTCTCCGGTAAATACCTTCAGCTGGCTGCCATCAGGAGAAACCGCCAGAACACCTTTTACCACGTCTTTCAGTTCTCCGCCGTAAGCACCGGCATTCATAAAGAGTCCTCCGCCCAATGTTCCCGGTATTCCGCTGGCAAATTCGAAGCCGGTCAGCCCCATCGTCTGTACCTGTTTCGCCAGTACAGACATATAGATGCCTGTCTGAAAACATATAGCGCCTTCTTCCTGGCTTTCTGCTTCCGTCATTCCCGGAAATGCCTCGCCGTCGAACTCGATCCGGTTTCCGAAGTTTTCCAGGCGGATGACGATGCCATCGTAACCGCTGTCCTTAAATAAAACGTTTGATCCGTTTCCCAACATCATATGCGGCGTTCCGTTTTCATCCAAAATCTGTAAAACTGTCCGAACAGCATCTACAGTTTCCGGCAGAACCAGCGCTGCCGCCTTGCCGCCTGCACGAAAAGACGTGTACTGCGACATATCAGCATTTTTCACTATTTTCATCTGTGGAAGTGCGGTCTCCATCTGTTTCAGCACTTCCGCCAGCTTGTTTTCTGTCTGTTTGTTTAATGTTTCCAAAAATATCCTCCTTATCGATTCCATATATACTGAAATCTTCATATATCAAAGTATTGGTTGGCAGGTCTTTTTCATCCAAAGTCCGATTGATGCACCTGCTTGTATAGAAATAAATGACCGCAAACACCGGTACCCCCAGAATCATGCCAAGGAATCCAAACAGCCCTCCGCCGACAATGATAGCGAACATAACCCAGAAGCTGGCAAGCTTCGTTGCCTTTCCCAGGATTTTCGGTCCGATGATGTTTCCATCGATCTGCTGCAGGACCACAACCATGATGGTAAATTTAAGAGCTGCAATCGGATCTATAATCAGCAGGATAAAAATTGACGGAATGGCACCGATAAACGGTCCAAAAAAAGGGATGATATTGGTTACTCCTACTACCACGCTGATGAGCATGGTCATCGGCAGGTTCATAATGGTCATCGCAATAAAACATAAAATTCCGATAATGATCGAGTCAATGATCTTGCCATTGATAAAGCCACCGAAAGTTTCGTTGCTGATTCTTCCGAACTCAAAGATCTTTCCCGATGTTTCCGGTTTAAAAACAGCCAGCACCAGTTTTTTTGTCTGTGCCACGAAGCTTTCCTTGCTGTTGAGAATATACACGCAGATGATCAGTGCCACAAACAGATCTGCAACCGTTCCCAAGGTTCCCATAACTCCGGTAACCAACGTGCTGACACCGGGTATGATTGTCTGCTGCGCCCATTCTAAAGCAGTATTGGATAAATTGCTGAGCTTATCCTGCAAAAATGCCAGAAGCTCCGGATTTTCATTGATATGATTATTTACCCAGTCCTGAATCTTGCTTACTGCATCCGGCACACCATAAATCAGTTTCACAACGCTGTTGATCAGATCCGGAATGACTAGCGCCAATAACCCTGCGACTACCACGATGATCAGTGCCAGAGCGACAATCGTTGCAATAAATTTTGCGAATTTCAGCGCACCGGACGGCTTTTTAAACCTGCCTTTATTCAGTCCGTACAGAACTCTTACCATTCCGTTATAGACCGGACACAGAAGATATGCCATGATGATCCCGATATAAAACGGCGTCAGGATGTCATTGATCCGTGACAGACCGCTTTGCAGCACCGGAACATGATTGATACAGTAATAGGTCAGGATCAGGAGCACACCGACAATGAAATACACGATCCCCTGCCTGATGATGATATCTTTATTTATAATTTTCTTTTCCAGTTTATTCTCCGTTTTTTCCCCCATTGTATATTCTTCCTTTCACAAGTCCATCTTACTCTAGTTTTCGTATTCGGTCAACTGTATCATCAGAGAAAATCGATCAGATGTCTCCTCCATCAGTTCCTGGCCGAAAGACGTTTCCCTTCCTCGCTGTATATATTGTGCGATCTGCCGGTTATATTCCTGCTCCCCTGCCCGCAAGGTCACCGCCGGATAGCCTCGGACAATCAGATGATACTCCATCAGCGCACGGGCTGTAAACTCGTTGTTTTCAGAAAGTGGATAGATTTTTAAAAAACGGTCGTGGATCTCTGCCGCTTTAGGAAAAGGGGTTTCTGACTCGTCCGGCGAAGATGCAAACTGGAAAAACTCCTGCATCCTGCCCGGAAGCTCTGATGGCAGAGGTGGCGTGAATCCATACTGCCTGAGTACCGGCGTTGTTTTTCTCCAGTCTATTTTTTTATCATCGCTGCCGGAGATCATTCCTGCGATCTGCCGCACCATATTCCCATCTGGTGTCTGTTTCATTGCCGCAAGGCCGTAGAGACGCACCAGCAGGTCACGGAGTCTCTCGATCAGAAGATGATCCATAATGCGTCCGCCCAGCATGACTTCCCCATCCAGCACAGCCTTGATGTTTTCTCGTGTCAGATTGCTCCCATCCAGCCTCAGGTTCATCTCCAGCCAGTCTAGCAATTCCATTTCCTTGACAAATGCCCGGATATGCTCCGGGAAGGGTGCCCTGTTTTCCAGAATGACTCGTTTTTTTCTAATTTCCCGTATCATCGCAACCCCCTGAGAAACAGGTTTTTTACAAAACTTTAACCTGTTTTTTCTCTTTTCGTTTATTTTATCATACCTTTCGTATTTTTTCTATGATATACTATAGGAAAACATTATTCTTACAGGTGAAAATTATGCGAATTTTAGTCATCAGCGATACTCACGGCGATTGCAGCCGCGTTTGTCAGGTATATAAAAAACTGGTCTCGGAAGCACCTTTGGATCTCATCGTCCACTGCGGCGACTATTACAGCGATGGGAAGGAGCTTCAGGCACGGCTTGGGATCCGTGTTGCAGGTGTGAAAGGAAATAGCGACGGCTGCTATGAAGAGGACGAATTCCTGATCCTGGAAACAGAAGCCGGCAATTTTCTTGTCACACACGGACACATGCAGCATGTCGGCGTTGGCTTCGGTACCCAGAGGCTTTGCTATAAAGCAGAGGAAAACGGATGCATCGGTGCTCTTTTCGGTCATACACACCGGGCCGTCTACACAAAAGCAGAAGGCATGTATCTGATGAACCCGGGCAGTCTTTCCGAGCCACGCGATAATTCCGGCGGCACATTCGGTCTGCTTGTCACCTCCGAAAATGATGTCTGGGGGAAAATCTACCGCTATGAAGATTTTATCGAGCGCCCGCAGGCTCCTCCTTCATCCGGCAGTTCCGGCTCCGGCAGTAAGCCGAAAGTCCAGGGCGGGTTTTTAAAGCGCATTTTAAATTACAGCGATCGTTTTTAGCCGTTAAAATAACAGAAAGGATATTTCTCATGGATACTCAAAAAATTCAACAACTGAAAAATACAAATCCGTTGCTCTCCGAGATGGCTTCCTATCAGGAAGTGTTCTGGCTCAACCCACAGAGCGGCCAGACCCGCCAGCTTCCATTTACCGAAAAAGACATTGACGATGCCGAAGCCAGACTTCTACGCTTCGCTCCGTATATTGCCAAAGCCTTTCCTGAAACTGCCCCTTCCGGCGGTATTATCGAATCCGAGCTGGTTGAGATTCCTTCGATGAAAGCACAGCTGGAAGCAGACTGCGGCAAATTTTCCGGCAGGCTTTTTCTCAAGTGTGACAGCAATCTTCCGGTTTCCGGTTCCATCAAAGCAAGAGGCGGCATCTATGAAGTCCTGAAATTCGCCGAAGAAGTTGCGATCAAAGAAGGCATGCTGAAAACCACCGATGATTACAGCATTTTACTGGAAGACCGTTTTAAAGATCTCTTCGCAAAATATTCCGTTGCCGTAGGTTCGACCGGAAATCTTGGACTTTCCATCGGCATTATCAGTGCAAAACTGGGCTTTAAAGTAACTGTCCACATGTCTGCCGATGCCCGTCAGTGGAAGAAAGATCTTCTTCGTTCAAAGGGTGTTACGGTCATCGAGTATCCGCAGGATTATCAGGTAGCTGTTGCACAGGGAAGACAAGAAGCTGCCAGCGACCCAATGTGCCACTTCGTAGACGATGAAGGCTCTTCTGATCTTTTCCTCGGCTATGCGGTTGCAGCCAAAAGGATTGGTACCCAGCTTGAAAAAAATGGAATAATCATTGACTCTGACCATCCGCTTTTCGTATATATCCCATGCGGTGTCGGCGGTGCACCGGGCGGTGTTGCATTTGGTTTAAAGACGATTTTGGGCAGTGAAAATGTGCATATCTTCTTCGCAGAACCGACCCATGCACCTTGCATGACGTTAGGCCTTGCAACTGGGCTTCATGATGAAATCTGCTGTGCCGATCAGGGGCTGGACGGACAGACTGATGCAGACGGACTTGCTGTAGGCCGTGCTTCCCGCCTGGTCGGCAGCATTATGGAAACACTGCTTGACGGCTGCTATACCATAGAAGACGATAAGCTGTATCCATTCCTTACGCAACTGGCAGATTCCGAAAACATCTATATCGAACCATCCTCCTGTGCTTCCTTTACCGGTCCTTCCCTGATTGAAGGAGCTTCCGGTTATCTGAAAGAAAAAGGACTGGAAAACAAGCTCGAAAATGCTTCTCATATTTTATGGGCTACCGGAGGCAGCATGGTCCCACGGGAAGAAATGACGAGTTACTATGAAAAAGGAAAGCAGGCAGAAAAGTAATGGCACAGATTATTACAACTGATTCTGCTGTTTTAAAGCAGCGGCTCCTGGAAGTTTCTGAGCATGTCCACGCCTTTCCTGAAGAGCTGGATGCCATGATGCAGGGGAATTACTTGTCCTGCAATCCTGATGATCTGACTCTGATGATTGAGTTTCCTGTATTACAATGGGAAGCTAATTATCAGGGGATTCTCCACGGTGGCATCATCAGCACTATGCTGGATCATACTGCCGGTGTCATGGTACTCTGCTTTCTCGGATGCTGGGGACCGACCATCGACTTAAACGTTCACTTTATCCGCTCTGCGAAAGTCGGTCAGGTCTTAGTCAGTACTGCGAAGATTATTCATGCAGGCAGGCGGATCGTCCAAATGCAAGTTTCCTTATCTGATAAAGAAACCGGGCGGACGATTGCGACAGCCTCTGCTGTCTATCTAAATAATCAGGAGGTATCCCGCTTATGAGTCATATATCAAAAGAACTCATTACCGCAGCTGCCGCTTTTTTCAAGGTGGTTGGCGATGAAACCAGAATGAAGATTTTATGTGCGATCGCAGACAAGGAGCTTTGCGTCAACGATATTGCCAATGCTGTAGATATGACCAAATCTGCCGTTTCCCACCAGCTCAAGCTGTTAAAGGACGAAGGCCTTGTAAAAAACCGCCGGGAGGGAAAAAATATGTTTTACTCCCTGGATGACCAACACGTTGTGGATATTATCGACATTGCATTTACTCATATCGAGCATAAGGCACATGCTACCACCTGTACCTGTTCCCACTGCCGCCACAAAAACAACGACGAGACATAAAAAGGAATCTTGCATATTTTGCGTAGAAATCAAAATGTCATAATTTCTTAATAATTTTCTACGAGAATCTTAATCTCCGGTTTATTGGACGTTAAGATTCTTTTTGTATACTGTTATCCGAAGGGGAAAACTTCAGTCAAGCAAAAGGGGGATTTTGAAATTATGAACATTTTAATTTTAACCGGCCGTTTCGGTATGGGGCATATAAAGGCCGCAGCGGCTGTCAAAGAACAAATTCTTGCACAAAAACCAGAAGCAGTCGTACATACTGTTGATCTAATGGATTATCTGTTTCCATATTGTTCTTCTGCCATCTATAAAGGTTTCGGACTTCTTGTATCCCGATATTCCAATCTGTACAATCTGATCAATCAGGCTGCCGGAAAAAGCGGATCTGCTCCGTTAAAATCTGTGCTCCGGGGAAAAATCAGAAAACTTCTTGCCAAGACAGAGGCTGACCTGGTCATCTCCGTACTTCCTGTCTGTGCGCAGTATATTTCTGCTTACAAGCAGACAACCGGCTGCCGGATCCCATTGTATACTTACATAACCGATATCACTTTTCATAATGAATGGTATGCACCTCTATGCGATTTTTATTTTGTCGGAGACCAGCAGACGAAGGATGCACTTCTTTTTAAAGGCGTTCCTTCTTCTAAGGTCTGCATCAGCGGGATTCCTGTCGCAAAATCTTTTCATCGCAGTCTTTCCGAAAAAGATCAAGGAAAAACGTCTACACTCGTTGATCCGGTCTATAAAAAAAATCCCGATTCGAAAGTACGTCTTTTGATCATGGGTGGCGGGCTGGGGCTCCTTCCGCTTCATCCTCGTATTTTACAGAAGATCAACGATGATCCGCAAATGGACGCGATCCTTGTTGCCGGAAAAAATTCTCATCTGGAAGAACAGGCATCTATGCAGTATCCAAACATCCACGTACTCGGGTATACCGATAATGTGGACATGCTCATGGCACGTTCCGACATTTTCATTACAAAGCCCGGTGGAATTTCAACCTTTGAGGCAATCGCATCGAAAACACCGCTCTTTGTCATCAATCCATTTTTGGAACAGGAAATCGGCAATGCACAGTTTATCCAGCGGAATAAAATCGGAAAAGTTCTCTGGGGCGGCGCTGCTTCTGCAAATCTTTCAGAAGAGGAAGCAGAAAAGATCTTCAGAGAATTGAAAGCCGTTGCAAAAAATCGCAAGATGCTTCAAACGATGAAAGAAAACTTGCAGATTCTGGAAAATACATTTGAAACCAAATGTCCGACAGACATTCTTGCTGTTTCGGACAGCTCCGGCTTCCGCATGGATAGGACAAAGGGAACCGGTGCGGCCGATATAAAGGAGAATGAGAATGAGAATGAGAATGAGAATGAGATTGAGATTGAGATTGAGCATGAACAGAAAAAGCGAAAAGGAGGTGTTTTCCGTGCAGAAGCATTCTAAACTATATCTGACTTTCGATGATGGTCCCAGTGCTCAGTATACCGGAAAGCTGCTGGATCTGCTTGCATACTACAATATCAAAGCCAGCTTCTTCTCCGTGGCTTGTTTTGCGGAGAAAAATCCGGATCTCATGCAACGGATGATCGATGAAAAGCATCTTATCGGCATTCATTCCGCTGAACATATCAGTGCCTATCTGCAAATGCCGGGCTATGCCCGCTGGGATTTTCAAAAGTCCATGGAGGTTATGGAGCGTTATGGGATCCATCCTGCATATTACAGACCACCATGGGGTCATACAACATTTTTAACACGCAGACTGGCTCGCGACTTTGGCCTGCAGATCGTTTTGTGGGATGTTATGGCAGGTGACTGGAAAGCCTCTGTAACAGCGGACAATCTTGCTGACAAGCTGCTTCATCTTGCTTCTCCGGGAAAGATCATCTGTCTCCATGACGGAAGAGGGCGTGATCATGCACCTGCACGGACGATTGATGCACTGGCTCAGACGATTCCTGTCTGGCTGAAAGAAGGTTATTTCTTCGATACGATCGACCATCATCCGGATTTTGCGTGCGGGAAGCACAACGGAGGTGTCGCATGACTGAAGCATTAAAGAAACGGAACTATCTACTGTTCCCGCTGCTCCTTCTTCTGACCGGATGGATCATTTTCAGGGAGACCAGCCCGAAGCTGCTCTGGACATGTCTGACTCAGGTTAAGCCACTTTTTCTCATCGCCGGAGGGCTTTGCACCGCACTTTTTCTCGCCTGCGAAGCCTCTAATCTGGGGTGCTGTCTGAAACAGTGCGGACACCCGGTTTCTTTCCGGAGGCAGATGCGATATGCACTGACCGGGTTCTTTTTCAGTGGGATCACGCCCTGTGCCTCCGGTGGACAACCTATGCAGCTTCTGTCAATGACGAAAGACAAGATTCCTTCTTCCTGTGGGGCTCTGTGCCTGGCAGCAGAGCTGGCATCTTTTCAGGCTGCATCGGTTCTTCTTGCCGGATTCAGTCTGCTGTTTTACCGGGATTTTATCTTCAAGGCATCCGGTCTTGCCATTCATTTGATTGCTATTGCGTTTGCTGCGAATCTGATCTTGCTGCTGCTATTGATCCTTGCGATCTTTAAACAGAATCTGATAAAATGTCTCCTTCGTTTCTCGGTTCAGTTTTTACCGGAAACATTCGCAGGAAAATTTTACAGAAAAGGTCTCTACTGGCTGGACGAATGCAGCCATTGCTCCGTTTTTTTCCGGCAGTCGCCTCTTATGGCAGTCAGACTTCTGGGGACCTCTGTATTACAGCTTGCTGCGCTTCATTCCATTCCGTTCTGGATTTATCTTTCTATGGGGCTTGACGGCATTTCTGCATTAAAGATCATTGCATTGCAGTCAGTGCTTTTTTTAGCGGTTTCCCTGATCCCGCTTCCCGGCGGAATCTGTGCAAGCGAAAGTGGATTTATGCTCTTATATCAATCCGTTTTTCCTTCAGTAATGCTTGATTCAGGTATGATCCTGAGCCGTTTTCTCAGTTTCTACCTGCCCATGCTTCTCAGCGGACTCCTGTTATGGTGCCTTGGACGAAAGACGCATGCAGAAGCCCTGTTCCTGTAAGCATCATCTCAATTCGGAGCAGTTTCAATTACAATCCGGATCTGCTCCGTTTTTTTGTAAACCTTCCAGGTAAGTATACATCAAACGCATATCAAGTATGTATAACGAAAGCAAAGACAGCTTTGCGCACCTGCCTGTCACAGCCATAAAAGAGATGTTCTCCGCATGACCTGTCTGTCAACAATTCCACGATTTTAAAAAAACAAAAAAATTTTAAAAAAAGTATTGACAGGTGCGTGATTCTATAGTATAGTTAGCATAAGCTAACTCAAGGAAGTAAAGTGAGTCGGCTTTTTAAAACCCATTAGGTTAGCATAGACTAACCTACGAATGAAATCTCATTTGTGCCACTTAAATTTTTTTGATTGTCATTATTCGGTCTAGGCGGGCAAGCCACTTGCCCGCCAATCAAAGGCCGTATAGTTAGCATCGGCTAACTAAATGACTTGCAGGAAAGGAGAACAACCAGATTTATGGATCAATATTTAATCGAGCATTGCTCCCCTACGCTGGCATCATTAAAAACGGCTAATCTTTTTAACTACACCTTTCAGTCCGATTCCGAACTGAAGGAACATATACAAAACTTAAATGCCAGTCTTGGCAACAAGGGCATCTCCGTTACCATCCTGCACAAGACAACAACCAGTGCTTTGATCTATGTGTACAGAGAAAAGAAACTTTGCAAAGACCTGGCAGATTCGGAAGCCTCTTCTATCTTAGAAGAAGCCGGATATACAGATTGTTCGCCATCAGCAGCGCTCGAACATCTGCGGATGCGTTTTCGCAAGGGCGACAGCTTTCCACACGAGATCGGGCTTTTCCTTGGATACCCGCCGGGTGACGTGACCGGTTACATACAAAACCACGGCAGAAACAGTAAATGCAGCGGGTGTTGGAAAGTTTACTGTGATGAATGTGAAGCCGTAAAAACATTTAATCGGTTCAATAAATGTAAAAGCCTTTATAAATCGATGTTCCATCAAGGTAAGACAATCTGCCAGCTGACCGTTGCGATTTAGCAAATGGGACGGCAGCAGGTTCTTAAATAAAGAAATAAACAAAACATGAATAAAGAAATGAGGTAAGAATTTATGAGCAAAGTTGCAGTTGTATATTGGAGCGGCACCGGTAACACAGAAGAAATGGCCGCAGCTGTTGTAGCAGGCGCAAAGGACGCAGGTGCTGATGTAAGCCTGCTGACTTCTGCAGAATTTACAGCAGATATGATGGATAACTTTGATGCGATCGCATTCGGATGCCCTTCCATGGGTGCAGAAGAGCTGGAGGAAACAGAGTTTGCTCCGATGTTCGATGAATGTGAAAAGAAACTTGCAGGCAAGAAGATTGTACTTTTCGGTTCTTATGGCTGGGGAGACGGCGAATGGATGAGAACTTGGGATGCAAGATGTAATGACGCAGGTGCAAACATTGCATGCGACTACGTTATCTGCAACGAGGCTCCTGATGACGAAGCAAAAGAAGCATGCACAGGTCTTGGCCGCGTACTTGCTTAAACATTTATACATAACCATACATACACTATAACATCTTATTTATTACATAATTTTTTGACTCTACCGAATAAGGCCCGCTAAAAAGCGAGCCTTATTTGTTTCCCAAATTCATATATTATTCTTGTACATCCTCCATTGCCCGGTCTGAACCATCAACCTCGTCAATGTGATGCCTCGGCGGAATGTATCTGAGAGTTACGACTCCTTGATATACCCTGCATCTTTCATATCCTGCAGAACCTTGCCAGCCACAGGCCCTGCCACTGACGCACCATAACCGCCGTTTTCTACACAGACAACAAAGGCATAATCCCCGGAATAACCGGTAAACCAGCTGTGTGGCGTTTTTCCGGTTCCTACTTCTGCCGTTCCGGACTTCGCATGAAGGTCAAGTCCTGCATAGTTGGCGTCGCCATACGTAACCTTTACATTGTTCCTCATCATCTGCTGAAGCTGCACGGCCGTTCCTGATGAAAGAAGCTCAACTGTACCGTTTCTCGCAGAATCATCCTTTCCCAGGAGATCCTTTCCTTTATCTACCACCGAATCTTCTTTTAAAATAACCGGGCTTGCTGCTGTTCCATTTCCTGCGATCGCTCCCATATAGACCATCATGGAAAGCGGATTTACCTGATCTTCGAACTGGCCGATCCCACCCCATCCTACATTGATATCGTAAGTATCGAAGTTAAAAGATCCTGCTTTCGTTTTAATTCCGTTAATATCATAGGAAGTGGTCAGTCCAAGCTTTTCCGTGTAGGCAGCCATCGTTTCGCCGCCGATATCAACCGCCAGCTGTGCGAATGCACAGTTGCAGGAATTTGCCAGTGCACTGTAAAAATCCTGGTTGCCATGGGCTCTCGGACAGGTAATCTTGCCGGTGCCTCCACCGATCGAATGGCTTCCCGTACAGTAGAAGCTCCAATTATCCATGTCCGGCAACGTGTCTATCGCAGCAGCTGAAGTAACCAGTTTAAACGTTGAGCCAGGGGTCAGGCTGGATGACAATACTTTATTCACATATGTGCCGGATGGTGCATTTTCTGCTGAAACCGGATTCTGCGGATCTGTTGTCGGCGTGCTGACTGCCGCAAGAATTTCTCCGGTTTTCCAATTATATACCCCGACGAAACCATTTCTGCCTGCCAGAGCCTCATACGCAGTCTTGCTGATAGCTCCGTCAATGGTCAGCTGGATTTCGCGCCCTTTGTTAGTCAACATTCCCGATGTCCCTGTCACAAAATTATAGCCGATCATCCTGCTGCGAAAAGCACTGTTGGCCGCAGTTGCAATATTAAATCCCGGATCCCCGGTCACATGAAAAGTTGCTTTTCGAATTTCACTGTCATCGTTATAATTCGGTCCATCCTTTGAGTTTTCCAGCAAAATCCGCCCTTCTCGGTCAGTGACTTTGCCGACACAAAGGGTTCCTTTCGAGTAAATATGCTGATTCGCATAAAAGGATGCCCAGTCACTTCCGTTCACTTCCAATCTGACCGTAAAATAAATCAGTCCGATAACCAGTACAACCGCAAGAAGTAAACACAAGATTGCTCTTTTTTCAAGTTTCTTCATGTCCTTGCACCTCCTTTCACAGCCAGGCTGGCTCGCTCACGAGTATCCGCCGACTTCAGGAACGCAAGCAATGCCCAGGATACGATCATGCTCGTTCCACCGTTCGATACAAACGGGAAGGTAACTCCTGTAAACGGAAAAATATCGGTACAACCAAACACGTTCAACATGGTCTGGAAAATAAACATGCTCATTGCTCCGCAGGCTGCGATCGTATAGTAGGTCGACCTTCCCGCCATGATTGATTCGACCGCAAACAGACACAATGTCACAATAGAAAGCACCGCAAGCAATGCAATGATCAGTCCCCATTCCTCGATCAGGACGCCGAAAACCATATCGGTATTAGCTGCCGGAACCCCTTCCAGCCATCCATTTCCCGCTCCAACACCTACCAGCCCGCCACTCGCTGCTGCACTCATGGTCCTTGTCTGCTGATAGCCTGCTGCATCCATCACAGATGGATCCCACGCATGTCCCCAGGTTTCAAATCGTTTCGCAATATACGGTTTGAATCTCAGGATCATGAATCCACCCGCTGCCGCAACACCTACCATCAGAACCAGCTTAGAGAAGTCGCCACTTCGCAGGAAAGATATAATGAGGAAAGTAACAAAGAAAATGATCGCCGTTCCGAAGTCTCCCATCAGCCCCAGGCAGCCAAAACAATAGGCCGCAAAGCCCATGAAGATCATCAAATTCTTCTTTTCGAACAGTTCATCCAGCGTTGCCGCTCCGATCCAGATAAAGGCTACTTTTACAAGTTCCGACGGCTGAAAACTGAATCCCCCGATGGAGAGCCAGTTCTTCGCACCATATCCGAAAGTCCCCAGTGCCAGATTGGCGATTAAAAGCAGGACTGCACCTCCCAGCAGGATCC